>CANRZQ010000335.1 GCA_947644475.1 uncultured Muribaculaceae bacterium | reverse complement strand
ACCCACCCCCGCCAACGGCCCCGAAAAACAATAGCCATTAATCTCTTTTGAAAGTCGAACACGAAAAAATATATAAATCTCAAATCCGTCATATTTAACAAATATATAACCAATGGTTCTGACAACTTTCCAAGATTATGTGCGGTCTAAATACCCCGAGGGTAGCGGAATCGCGTATTCCTATATAAAGGCGCTTCAAATATTGGATGATATTTTTCGTCGAGCAAATTTATATGATATGATTGATAGAGATAATGATTTATCGCTCAGTCAAATAAAAGACCCGGTTCGCGTTGCGGAGATTATTAGATTCGTTGCACAGGAAGAAGATAAATTTAGGCATGGACAATCATCAATATTTGATTTTGTGAATCCAACTCAAACAAGTTATCCTCGCAATAGATTTTGCACCGCAGCCATTCGTCAATTAGGCAAATATGTTGACTGCGTTTGCGCACAAGAGGCATCTATTATAATGAATGACTCAGAGGTTAGCGGTGAAAAACTTTCAATTAAATTGAGGGAACTGCTAAGTCTCGATGTAGAAGGTACTGAAATAGAAACACAAGTTCGCCGACGTGTTGGACAAGAGGTTTTCCGTTCATTACTACTTGATATATATCATTCCAGATGTTGTCTTACCGGAATTGATGTCCCTGAGGTTTTACGGGCAAGTCATATTATACCTTGGGCAGAAAGTAAAACTACGAGGCTCAATCTCGAAAACGGATTGTGTCTTAGCGCGACATATGACGCTGCTTTCGACCGCCACTTAATATCCTTTGACGAAGATTATAGGCTAATTCTTAGTCCGACAGTCAAAGACGCTTATACCTCGGCTTCATTCAATACATATTTTCGCAGTTATGAAGGCCAACGAATAGAAATGCCGTCAAAATATTTACCGTCACAGAAATTTTTGCAAAAGCACCGCGATTGCCTTATCGTATAGTCTATTCTCCACTATTAAAAAATGTGAAAAGGGCGGGAAATTTGCGGGAGTTGGGGATTTTTTGTATCTTTGCAATTTGAAAAGGACTTTTTATTGAGTTTCAAATGAAGAATTATATACTTTTCGTGCTTATGGGTCTGGCTTTGTGCTCGTGCGGCGAATATCAGCGCGCCCTCAAAAGCACGGATTACAATTATAAGTATGATTACGCCAAGCGTGCGTTCGAGGAAAAGAAGTATGCCCAGGCGGCTACGCTTTTCAAGGACTGCGTCACGGTATTCAAGGGCACGGACAAGGCCGAGGAGTCGCTTTATCTCCTGGCGTTGAGTTATTACGAAAATAAGGATTATCTTTCGTCGGGCGCCTATTTCCAGAATTATTACGCGCGTTACCCCAAAGGAAAGTATGCCGAACTGGCCCGTTTCTACTGCGGATATGGCTATTATCTTGACTCGCCCGAACCTCAACTCGACCAAAGCGGCACGTTGAAGGCTATCGAGGAGTTGCAAGGTTTCCTTGATTATTTCCCGCGCTCCGACAGGGTGACAATCGCGCAGCAGGCTATCTTCGAATTGCAGGATAAATTGACGCTCAAACAGTTGCAGAACGCGCAACTGTACTATAACCTTGGTACATATCTGGGCGACAATTACGACTCGGCTGTGATTGTGGCCAAGAATGCGATAAAGGATTATCCTTACTCGAAATACAAGGAAGAACTCGAACTGCTTGTCTTGAAGTCGCGCTATCAAGAGGCTGCACTGTCGGTGGATGAGCGGAAGGCCGACCGTTTCCGTGAGGTTGTGGACGAGTATTACTCGTTTATCAACAACTATCCGGATACAAAGAACCGCGAGGAGGCCGACAATATCTTCAAGATTGCACAAAAATACGTAAACGATTAATTTCTCCAACATATAATATGGATTACAAGAAAGTAAACGCTCCCCTCAACACTGTCACACGCGACATGATCGAGATGTCGGCCGATACCGGCAACATCTACGAAACGGTGTGCATCATCGCCAAACGTGCCAATCAGATTGCCATGGAGATGAAGCATGACCTCGAGAAGAAACTTCAGGAGTTTGCCTCTCTTTCCGACTCCACCGAAGAGGTGAACGAAAACCGCGAGCAAATCGAAATCTCGCGCTACTACGAAAAACTGCCGAAGCCTGTGCTTATCGCCGCAGAAGAATATGTGCAGCACAAGATTCATTTCCGCAACCCGGCCAAGGATCATCCTTCGCTCGACTAATGCGGGTCTTGGCAGAATGAAATACGCGCCCTGACGGCTTTTCCGTCGGGGCGTTTTCGGTTTTTAACCATTTACTATGATTAGGTCTGAACGTATTGCGCTTGTGTTGCTTGGCGTGGCTGTGTCCACGGTGGTGGTTATTATGGGGGTGACGCGCTGCTCTGATGGCGAGATGTCGTCGGAGCGTCCATTGGCTGTGGATACGCTCGCCGTGCCTGTTGCCACAGACACAGTGGCCACAGTGGCCTCACAGGAGGATTCAGCAGGGCATCGCAGCCGGCCTGTACGTCGTCGCAAGAAG
>CANRZQ010000334.1 GCA_947644475.1 uncultured Muribaculaceae bacterium | reverse complement strand
GGCTCGGCCGTGGCAGAATACTTTGCCGAAAAAGGCTACACCAACCCCCTTATCTGCCTCGGCATCCCCGACCGGTACGTAACACAAGGCACCATCGCCCAACTGCGCCGTCTCTGCGGCATCGACGCCGACTCGATAGCCGTGGCCGTGCGCGAGGCCGTAATAAAATCCCGGCAAAGATGAAAATCGTAATATCCGGAGCCGGCGACGTCGGGTCGCATCTGGCACGCCTCCTCTCGCATGAGGACCAGGACATCCTCGTCATCGATCCCGACCCCGAGAAACTCGAGCGGCTCGACGCCAAATACAACCTGATGACCCTCACGGGCAACCCTACCTCATTCTCGACACTGCGCGAGGCCCAGGCCGACCAAGCCGACCTGTTCATTGCCGTGATGCCCTCCGAGTCGTCGAACATGCTCGCATGCGCCATGGCCAAGAGCCTCGGCGCGCGCCGCACCGTAGGCCGCATCGAGAATTACGACTACATGCAGCCCATGAACCGCGCCTTTGCCACGCGCATGGGCGTAGACCAGCTCATCTATCCCGAGGACCTCGCCGCCGGGCAGATCGTAACGGCACTCGAACGCACATGGGTGCGCCATTGGTTCGAGATACACGACAGACAAATCATTGTGGTGGGCGTGCGCCTGCACGGCAACCCGCCCCTGGTGGGGATGCAGCTTAAAGAATTTGCATCCACCAACCACTCGTTCCACGTATCGGCCATAAAGCGGCACAACGACACGATTATCCCCCGCGGCGACGACCGCATGCTCGAAAACGACATACTCTACATCACCACCACCCGCGACCATGTGGCCGACCTTCTCGCCCTTACAGGCAAGACCCCCACACGCGTGCGCCGAGTGCTTGTGATGGGCGCCGGAAAAATAGCGCGACGCCTTATCGACATGGCCGGCGACCGCTTCAAATTCACAGTAATCGACCGCGACATCGACGCCTGCCGACGCCTGTCGGAACGCTGCCCCGAGGCATCAGTGTATCACGGCGACGCCCGCGACTTCGACCTGTGGAACGACGTAGGCATCGACGATATCGACGCCTTCATAGCGCTCACCGCCTCATCGGAGACCAACATCCTGGCCTGCCTCACAGCCAAGGAAGAAGGCGTGCCCAAGACCATAGCCGAGGTCGAAGACATCCAATTCATCAACCAGGCCGAAGGGCTCAACATCGGCTCTATAATCAACAAGAAACTCCTCGCATCGTCGAAAATCTTCCAGATGCTCATCGACTCCGACGACAACAACGCGCGATGCCTGGCCTTGACCGACGCCGAAGTGGCCGAGTTCGAGGTGCGCCCCGGAGCGAAAATCACAAAGGCCCCGGTAAAAGACGTGTCAATCCCGCGCGACATCACCCTCGCCGGACTCATCCGCGACGGCCAAGGAATGCTCGTCACCGGCGGCACACACGTGCTCCCCGGCGACCGCGTGGTGGTGTTCTGCCTGGCCGGCACGCTCCATAAGGTCGAAAAACTGTTCAAATGATGAAGAAAAGAGAATCCCGGTCGGTAAATTTCCCCATGGTGGTGAAAGTGATGGGGTGGCTCGTGATGATTGAGGGCGGCTTCATGCTCTTTCCCGCGGCCGCCGCTTTCTTCTTCGGCGATGCCGAATTCAAGGCTTTTGCCATATCCGCCGCCGTCACATTTCTGTCGGGATTCGCCATGACCAACGGCATTCGCCCCTCGTCGACGCGCATGAGCAAGCGCGAGGGTTTCCTGCTCACAGCCATGGTGTGGGTGGTGTTCTCTTTCTTCGGCATGATGCCATTCCTGATGTCGCCCGTCGAGATATCCGTGGGCGCGGCCTACTTCGAGGCCATGTCCGGATTCACCACCACCGGCGCCACCGTAATCGACAACGTAAGCCGGCTCAGCCGCTCGCTCCACCTTTGGCGCGCCCTCATGCAGTGGATAGGCGGCATGGGAATAATCCTGTTCACCCTCGCCGTAATCCCCATGCTCAACCACTCGGGAGGCATGCAGATGTTCAACGCCGAAGTCACCGGCATCACCCACGATAAGATACGCCCCCGCATCTCCCAGACAGCCAAAAGCCTCTGGGGCATCTACATACTGCTCACCGTGGCCTGCGCCCTGCTGCTGTGGGCCGGGCCGATGGACTGGTTCGACAGCCTGTGCCATGCCTTCGGCACGGTATCGACCGGCGGCTGCTCCACCGTCGACGACGGAGTCGACGCCTGGGCCTCGCCATATATCCTGGGCGTGGTCACACTCTTTATGTTTCTTGGCGGCGTCAACTTCACCCTCCTCTATCGCGTGGCCTCCGGCCATCCCGGAGCATTGGCCGCCAACACCACCTTCCGCGTCTACATCTTCGCCATCATAGCCTATTTCGCCCTGTTTGTGGCGGCCATAGCATACAACGGGCAATTACAGTCATGGCAAGACGCCACGCTGCTGCCTATGTTCCAGGTCGTGTCGGCCATCACATCCACAGGCTACACCGTAGGGCAATTCTCAGCATGGGGCTACTTCACCCTCGCCC
>CANRZQ010000333.1 GCA_947644475.1 uncultured Muribaculaceae bacterium | reverse complement strand
GGATGAGGCATGTGCCGTCGACGATTTTTCAAGATTAATCCGATGGCGGTCGCCGCTCTTTTCAAGTTCAATAGCCATAATTAATTGCATTGGTTACACAAAGATATGAATAAAACCCAAAACATCCAAAACAAAATCAGAGTTTAACCACAGACACAGGTCAATTGGCTGCGCATGAAGCGGAATATACAAGACTTAAAACTCCGGCAATGACAAAAAAATAAAAAAAATAATCCTCGGGCAACTGTACTTTTACAAATTTTCATTAAATTTGCAAACGGAAACCGAACAATGCCCGAGCGGGCATGTTTTTCCGATGTTAACCTTCCGTCAATACATCTTATATAATTATATACAGAATCCCAAATGAAAAGAGTCTATCTGTTTGGCGACGGCAAAGCTGAAGGCAATGCCGACATGCGCAACCTCCTCGGAGGCAAAGGCGCGAATCTCGCCGAAATGAACCTCCTCGGCATGCCCGTGCCTCCCGGTTTCACAATCACAACCGAAGTCTGCACCGAATACACCCAGTACGGCAAAGAAGAAGTGGTGAAACGCATCCAAAAAGAAGTTGAGGACGCTATTGCCCACGTTGAGACGCTTACTGGTAAAAAATTCAACGACCCCGCCAATCCCCTTCTCGTTTCCGTACGCTCGGGTGCCCGCGCATCCATGCCCGGCATGATGGATACCGTGCTCAACCTCGGCATGAATGATGCCACCGTAGCATCACTCGCCGAAAAAAGCGGCAACCCCCGCTTCGCATGGGACTCCTACCGTCGTTTTGTCCAGATGTACGGCGATGTCGTTCTCGGCATGAAGCCCAAATCGAAGACCGACATCGATCCCTTCGAGGAAATCATGGAGAAGGTTAAAGAGGAAAAAGGCGTGAAACTCGACACCGAACTCGATGTTGAAGATCTTCAGAAACTCGTCGTCCTCTTCAAATCTGCCGTAAAAGAATACACCGGCAAAGACTTCCCCGACAATGCATGGGAACAACTTTGGGGCGGCATCTGCGCAGTATTTGATTCTTGGATGAACGAACGCGCCATCCTCTATCGCCGCATGAACCAAATCCCCGAAGAATGGGGTACAGCCGTCAACGTACAGGCTATGGTCTATGGCAACATGGGCAACAACTCCGCGACAGGCGTGGCATTCTCCCGTGATGCCGCAACAGGTGAAGACTTCTTCAACGGCGAATACCTTATCAACGCTCAGGGCGAGGATGTCGTAGCCGGTATCCGCACACCCCAGCAGATCACCACAGAAGGTTCACGCCGATGGGCTGCCCTCCAAGGCATCTCCGAAGAAGAACGCCGTGAGAAATACCCCTCGCTCCAAGAGACAATGCCCGACTGCGCCGCTGAACTCATCGCCATCTCCAACCGTCTCGAAGACTACTACCGCGACATGCAGGATATGGAATTCACCATCCAAGACGGCAAACTCTGGATGCTCCAGACACGTAACGGCAAGCGTACAGGTGCCGCTATGGTGAAAATTGCCATGGATCTCCTCCGCGCAGGCAAAATCGACGAAAAGACAGCACTCCTTCGCATGGAGCCTTCAAAACTTGACGAACTTCTCCACCCCGTATTCGACAAATCCGCCCTCAAACGCGCCACAGTCGTAGCAAAAGGCCTTCCCGCATCTCCCGGTGCAGCAGCCGGTCAAATCGTATTCGCTGCCGACGATGCCGAAGCATGGGCTGAAAAGAAACGCAAAGTCATCCTCGTCCGCATCGAGACATCGCCCGAAGACCTCCGCGGTATGGCCGTGGCACAAGGCATCCTCACAATGCGTGGCGGCATGACATCGCACGCAGCCGTAGTTGCCCGCGGTATGGGCAAATGCTGCGTATCAGGCGCCGGCGAAATCCGCGTAGACTACAAAGAAAAAACCGTCGTTATGGGCGGCAAGACCTACAACGAAGGCGACTGGATTTCTCTTAACGGCTCCACAGGTGAAGTTTACGACGGCCAAGTGCCCACCACCGAACCCGAACTCGGCGGCGACTTCGGCTCGATCATGAACCTCGCAGCCAAATTCACCAAAACACTCGTACGCACCAACGCCGACTCTCCCCGCGATGCCAAGCAGGCACGCCACTTCGGCGCACAAGGCATCGGTCTCTGCCGCACCGAACACATGTTCTTCGAAGGCGACCGCATCAAAGCCGTGCGCGAAATGATTCTTGCCTCCGACGTTGAAGGCCGTAAACTCGCACTCGCCAAACTTCTTCCCATGCAGCGCGGCGACTTCGAAGGTATCTTCGAAGCAATGGACGGCTATGGCGTGACAATCCGCCTGCTCGATCCCCCGTTGCACGAATTCGTGCCTCACCAGACAGCCACACAAAAAGTGATGGCCGAAGAAATGGGCATCACCCTCGAGGAAGTAAAGGCAAAAGTCGACGCTCTCGAAGAATTCAACCCCATGCTCGGTCACCGCGGCTGCCGTCTCGGCATCACCTACCCTGAAATCACCGAGATGCCGACACGCGCCATCATCGAAGCCGCTCTCGCCGTTAAACGCCGCGGCATCGACGT
>CANRZQ010000332.1 GCA_947644475.1 uncultured Muribaculaceae bacterium | reverse complement strand
TACGAGATCATGCATTGTCTGGTGGGCTGGGATTTGTGTTTAAGATACTGGAATCAATAAGCGCCGGGGCGCCGGCCACCGCGACAATCGCCCCGCGGCGCAACACAAGCCACTCGCCGGCCGTGTCGCCGCTTCCGCAGGCTTGGGCAGTAAGCCCCGACGTCGACTGCCGCAGGAAGCCCAACAGCCAGTAAGCCATGTTGAATATCGACGCCCCGAGGGCAATAGCCGCAATATAAGCCGCTGCCCCGATGTGGCCCACAATGGCTGTGTCCACCAGTCCGAGCAGCGGCGTGGTTATATTCGACACGATAGCCGGCACGGCTATCGCCAGAATCTCCTTGTTGAGTGAAGAATTACGAATAATCATTTTATCAATTAGGAACACAAGCCTCCGGCTTGTGACTTCTGCCACAAGCCGGAGGCTTGTGTTCCTACAATATTACAATTCTTTGAGAAGGGCCTCGACGGCGGCGCGGAGTTGCTGGTCCTCGCCGGTGACTATCACGGCGGGGTCGTTGGCCACCTTTATGTCGGGCTCGAGCTGGCGGTTTTCGAGGAAGCCGCCGTCGGCGGTGCGGTAGCCCACCACGGGGATGCCGAAATACATCGAGGGGTCTTGCATCGTTACCCAGTTGACCGATGTCATGGTGCCGGGCACGGGCATGCCCACGAGTTTGCCGAGGCCGCGTGTCTTGTACACCCAGGGGGTGCCGTGGGCGTTGGAGTAGCAGGCCTCAGACATCAGCATTATCGAGGGCTTGTTCCAGCGGCGCGAGGGCATGTCGCAGGTCTCGGTGCCGCGCACTTCCTGTGTGAGATATTTTTGGCCGGAAAGGAGCACCTCGATGTCTTCGTGGAGGCGTCCGCCGCCATTCCAGCGGATGTCGACGACAACGCCCTCGCGGTCGTTGTACTTGCCGAGCAGGTCGGAGTAAACTTTGCGGAACGAATCATCGTCCATCGACGAGATGTGCACATAGCCCAGGCGGCCATTGCTCCAGCGGTCGACGTCGGCGGCGCGAGCGTCGACCCAACGCTCGTAAAGAAGCGAATTCTGCATTCCGGCCGAGATGGGTTTCACCACCTCGTCCCAGCGCTCGCCGGTGCCCGGGTCGAAGAACGACACGAGGGTCTTGCGTCCGATTATGTCGGTGAGAAGCATGGTGTAATCGTTTTCAGGGGTGATTTCCTCACCGCCGATTTTCTCAACAATCACGCCGGGATGTACCTTTGTGGAGGCGTTGCCAAACGGGCCGCGACGAAGCACCTCGGCCACACGCAGGCCTTTACCGGTGTAGGTAAAGTCGTAGAGGAGGCCAAGGGCGGCAGTGCGGTCGGCCTGCGAGTCGGAGAATCCGCGGAAGCGCGAGCCGGTGTGGCTCACGTTGAGTTCGCCGAGAAGTTCGGAGAGCATCTCGGTGAAGTCGAAATTATTGTTGATATGGGGCAGGAAGCGGCGGTAGTGCTTGGTCATGGCGGGCCAGTCCACGCCGTGCATATCTTTCACATAGAAGCGTTGAGCCTCCTCGCGCACCATGTTGTCGAACATGGCCTCGCGTTCGGCGGCAAGGTCTATTTTCTGCGTGGCCGACATGGTTACGGGAGTGAGTTTTGAGTTCGACGGATTGAACTTGCTTATCGACGAGCCCACGATGAAGATTGTCTTGCCGTCGGGCGTGGTCATAAACTGGCTCTGGCCGGGCGAGAGAGTCTTGTTCATGCTCACGCCGCCCTCTTTGAGGTCCATTTCCCAAAGCATGTTGTCGTCGGCGGTGGTGATGAAGAACAGCGTCTCGCCGTCGTCGGTCATCACCATGGAGTTGAGGTCGGACGAGAACGGGGTGAGGCGCACCATGCGCTTGTCGAGGCCGTCGAGTTCCACCTTGATGGCCTTATCCTCATCCTTTTTCTTGTCATCTTTCTTCTTATCGGACTTTTTATCGTCTTTCTTGTCATCCTTCTTTGCCTTTTCTTCTTTTTCCTTGGCGGCCTTCTCGGCTTCCTTGGCAAGTTCGGCATCTTCCTTGTTGCGCTTGTACTTGTCGTAGGCTTCCTGATTGAGGAACACTATCATCACGTCCATCATCGAGCCCCATGAGGCATGGTTGCGCATGCCGTAGCGTTCGGAGGCAAAAAGCAGGGCGTTGCCGTCCATCACCCAGCGCGGGCCTTCGTCGAAATAGCCGGAATTGGTGATGTTGGTAAGCGAGCCGTCGGCCACGTTGAGCAGGGCGATGTCGGTGTACGGGTCGTGGCGGCGGTCGATCATTTCAAGGGCTATCCATTTCGAGTCGGGGCTCCATACATAGTTGAACACGCCGTTGCGGTGGTGATAAGTCGAGCCGTCGGTGAGGTTGCGCACCTTTTTGGAGTCGAGGTCCATCACCGCGAGGATATTGCGGTCGAGGATAAACGCCATCTGCTTGCCGTCGGGCGACACCTGCGGCACAGTGCGCTCGTGGCTGTCGGCCTTCATCACGGGCTCTTCCTTGATAATAGTGGCGTTGGGGAAGTTGATGTCGTCCTCGCGGCCCATCGTGGCCTTGTAGATGGTGGAGTTGCCGTCGCGCTC
>CANRZQ010000331.1 GCA_947644475.1 uncultured Muribaculaceae bacterium | reverse complement strand
TAAATAAATATCAATATAGATTTTCGGACGCACGGGCCGTACGTCCCTACCCTTGGTATTTTGACACACTCTCATTCAAAATAATTTGTGAAATCCGCGAAATTTGTGTAATTCGTGGTTAAAAAAGAGCGCGACCGCGCTCCGGGGAACACAAATTTCACATATTGCACGATTTTCACAGATTATTTACAGAATCGCTAACGCGATTCCATGCTCCGATTTTTCGGCTTGTACCATATTTTTCACAATCCGGAGGATTGTGTTCCTGCGGTGTTTGGTAATGTCGGGCAAAAATGTTAAATTTGCAAAATAATTCCGATGAGTGCAAGTCGGGTAAAAATGAATATGATGAAATTGAAGACAATAGCGGCCTCTGCCGTGGTGGCCTTGGCCTTGGCTACGGGCGGATGCGGCTCGCAGATGGACATGGGCCGTCTGGGCTCGGCGTTGCAGAAGGGCTCGCAGGCCATGTCGCTGTCCAACGCGCAGGTGCAGCAGTATGTGCGCTCGGCCGTGCAGCAGATGGACGCGCAAAACAAGGTGGCTCCCGCGTCGAGCGCCTATACAAAGCGTCTTAACAAACTTACTTCGAACATGAAGTCGATCAACGGCACGCCGTTGAATTTCAAGGTGTATGTCACCTCCGACATCAATGCCTTTGCCTGCGCCGACGGGTCGGTGCGCGTATATACCGGCATCATGGACATGATGACCGACGACGAACTTCTCGGCATCATAGGCCACGAGATAGGCCATGTGGCCAACGAGGACTCGAAGGATGCCTTCAAGCAGGCTCTTATCAACAGCGCGCTCTCCGATGCTATCGGAGCCGCCGACTCCCGCGTGGCCGCCCTTACCGACGGGCAGCTGGGCCAATTGGCGCAGGGGCTCGTGTCGGCCAAATACTCGCGCAAGCAGGAGGCCGAGGCCGACGACTATGGCTATGATTTCCTGAAAGCCTCGGGTGTGAATCCTTACAATATGGTGCTTGCCTTCGAGAAGATGCAGGCCTTGGAGAGCCAATCGGGCCAGAGGGCATCGGGCGCGCTGGCAAATGCCTTTTCCGACCACCCCGACACGGCAGCCCGCATCAAGGCCATGAAGGCCCGCTGCGCCAAAGACGGATTCACCCGGCCGGCCGGAAAGTAAACAAGGCTAAGTGATAAAGTTTTATTCACACAGATATTCACGCCTTACACTTTATAACTAAGACTTAATATTTTTTACATTATAAAACTATGCCCACAATAGGATCAAAATTCACCGACATCGGCCGTAAAGCCATGCTCTTGGGTAGCGGCGAACTTGGTAAGGAAGTTGCAATCGAACTCCAACGCCTTGGCGTGGAGGTAATAGCCTGCGACCGCTATATCGGCGCGCCGGCCATGCAGGTTGCCGACAGCAACTATGTCCTCAACATGCTCGACCCCAAGGAGTTGCGAGCCGTGGTAGAGGCCGTGAAGCCCGACCACATCATCCCCGAGGTAGAGGCTATCGCCACTCCCGAACTCGTTGCGCTCGAAAAGGAAGGCTACAACGTGACTCCCACGGCCAAAGCCACCTATCTCACGATGAACCGCGAAGGCATACGCCGCCTGGCCGCCGAGGAACTCGGCATCCCCACATCGCCCTATCGCTTCGCCTCGACCCGTGAGGAGTTTGAGCAGGCCATCGCCGAGATTGGAATTCCTTGCGTGGTGAAGCCCGTGATGAGTTCGTCGGGCCACGGACAGTCGGTAGTGCGCTCTGCCGCCGACATCGACCATTCGTGGAACGAGGCCCAGACAGCAGGCCGCGCCGGAGCGGGCAAGGTGATTGTAGAGGGTTTTGTGGATTTCGATTATGAAATCACCCTCCTTACCGTGCGCCACAGCGCAGGCACAGCATATTGCGAGCCTGTGGGACATATCCAGGTCGACGGCGACTACCGCGAGTCGTGGCAGCCGCAGCCCAAGGCTCCGGCAGCCATAGAGAAGGCCAAGGAGTATGCGAAGAAAGTGACCGACGCGCTTGGCGGCTACGGCATTTTCGGCGTAGAGTTGTTTATCAAGGGCGACGACGTGATATTCTCCGAAGTGTCGCCGCGTCCCCACGACACGGGCATGGTTACGATGATTTCGCAGGACATGAGCGAGTTTGCGCTTCATGCCCGCGCCGTGCTTGGCCTGCCGGTGCCCGGAATCCGTTTCTACGGCCCGTCGGCGTCGCGTGCCATCGTTGTGGAAGGCGACACGAAGAAAGTGGAGATGTCGAACCTCGCCGAGGTGCTCCGCGAGCCGGGCGTGCAGATCCGCATTTTCGGCAAGCCCGAGGTGAAGGGACATCGCCGCATGGGTGTGATTCTTGCCACGGCCGACACCCTCGAGGAGGCCCGCGCCAAGGCCAAGCGTGCCCACGACGCGCTTAAAGTGGCCATCCACTGACAAAGGCCTTTTAAGGTCATTAAGGCCATTAAAGTCATTAAGGCCATTAAGGACGTCAGAGTCCTTAATGGCCTTAGTGTTTGTTCTGTGTTGCAGAATTAATATGTATATCTGATTAAAAAGTTAATGTAATCACGGTGAAGGGACGCACGA
>CANRZQ010000330.1 GCA_947644475.1 uncultured Muribaculaceae bacterium | reverse complement strand
CAGATGCTGTATGTTTTGGGATATGTATTTTTGGAAATGACTTGTGGGTTTGTCGGGGATTGTCATTTGGATGTGGGTGCCAAGGAGGGGATTGAGATATCGCTCTCTGAACTTGCGCTTGTCTTGGAAGCCGCAATAGGCAGTTATTTCCGCTAATGAGCGTGGTTCTTTGCAAAATTCTATGATTTTATCCTCAATGCTTTTTTTATCTTGACTTGTGCCCTGACTTGTGCCCTTCGACAAGTCGGCTTCATTTGTTGCTTGAACAGTTACGCGGAAGGCAGTGATTGTGCTGACATCAAAGACGGCGGGTGTATTGCCGTTTCCTTTGAGCATTTCCTGAACACGGGTCACGCCACGGTTGAACTTGTTGACGTATTTCGGCACACGCATAGCCTCAGCCACGAGCGGATTGCGGTAGTCATTTACGGAGGGGAAGTTTTCGGGGCGTGCCTCGCCGTACAACCCTCCGGCGTTCATAATCTCAATTTAATTATCAAACTGGTACAGCCTAATTGGCATATTCGATTGATAATCGCGGTGCATACATGCGTTCAACATCAGTTCGCGGATAGCACCTTCTGGATAATTCCAAACGGTCTTTTCGCGGAAAAGCGATTCAGGCACAGGGCGTTGCGTTATGATGCCATCTTTTTAATTAATCAAATAATACTAGTGGTTCTGCAAGTTTTTAGTTACAAATTTGAAAGGTGAGTTTATACGACAATACCCCAGTTGTTGTAAATTATTAACATTTGGATATATCATCTTGTTCAACAATTATTTATCTCTTGTTACTGCCTAATTTTCACAGATTTTAGTCAGTTTTTGGCTCTACTCCAAAAAGTCGCCAAAGTTATTAAAACCAACCCCAATTCCGCATCGGTTTCCTTATCCGTAACACCATATATGAACGGAGGGGTATCCAGCGTCAGAAATGCTTCTTTGAAATATGGCACGGAGTTAATATCTCCGCTGACCGATATAATCGGTACTGCCATCGGAGTTCTTCTCCCAACTGATTGTTATGCTTGAATGGTTCATCATTATATTGTTTTTATATATAAACCTTGACAGACGTAAATGTCATTATGTCAGAATATTGTTTTGGCACGTTAATTGCTATATAAAAAGTATTAGCCTATACCTTGACACGGAGGCTGATACTGGACTCATCAGTGTTTATGAGACACCAAGGCGTAACTGGTTAGGTGTTGCGCAGATGTTTAACTAAATCCTTTTTTGCGTATGAAGAATTATTACCACATTAGTCCTTCTACAGGCAAGCGTTCAGGTGTGAGAGGATATGATTATGGTGCTGACTACATCAAAATATACTTTACCAGCGGCAGTGTCTATACTTATACACTTGCATCATGCGGTGCCACTCATCTTGAAAATATGAAACGTCTTGCCGATGCACAGAGTGGTTTGAATACTTACGTTACAAGAAACAAACCGCCGTATGCATCAAAATTCTAATCCACGGTCATAAGGTGTTCACATTATGCGAATGTACAGATGCGTTCAAAGTGATTAAGTTCATCTTGTGAAAGATTGTATAAGTAGCCATAGGTTGGACTTATCGTTTCAACTTGTGGCTGCTTTTCATTTCAATAGATACGGAAATATTTTTCACCGTTAAATATTACATTTTCTTCCTTTACGGGATTTCCGTGTTTATCAAATAAGTGAGTTGGAAAAATTCTTGGATTCATATCGTTATTTTATTTCTTTATAACAGTCAATGCTGCGCTACTCTGTTTGGAGTATTGTCGTATAAACTCACTATTTGAAATCTGGAGGTAAAAAATTACTTGGACTATGGAGAACGCGGAGGGTGTTTATTGGCACCCTCCGCGTTTTATGATAAGGTATGTCAGCCGCAGTGGAAGTGGCGGGTGACGAGGGCGTGCATTTTGGCGGGGTCGGCTTTGGCGGCCTCGGATTCGGCGGGGTCGAACGAGCGCAGACGGGATATGATGCCGTCGATCATGGCAGCGGAGAATACGCCGTCTTCTTCGAACACCGCGCGCATTTTTTCAAGTCGGTCGGCCGAGTCGGCGCAGTCGACGGGCAGTTGGGCCAGCCGGGCCACCTTGTCGGCGGCTTCTGCGCTGTGGATGTTGATGTCGACATAGGTCTTGGCTGCCACGTCGAGCGCGTCTTTCATCTCGAACCCGTGACGGAGCGCCACGGCGAGTCCGGCCAGAAGTTGATATACGTCAGCCGAGCCGTCGGCCGAGCGGATTTCCACGGTCTGCTTCTGCGAGGCGTCGATGTCGCCCGATGTAGAGCCGGGATTTACGGCGGCACACATGTCGCTTTCTGCTGTCCACCCAAGGGGCACGCGCACAAGCACCGAGCGGTTGCGGTCGCCCCAGCATACGTTGGTCGGAGCCTCCTGATGAGGCACGAGACGGAAGTAAGAAGTGGGGTTGGTGTTGCCGAAGGCTGTAAGGGCCGGAGCCAGGTCCATGAGGCCGGCTATAGCGCGGCGTGCGGTGTCGCTGAGGCGGCGGTCGGCGTCTACCATCATGTTTTTGCCCTTGTCGTCGACAATGCGCATGTGTATGTGCAGTCC
>CANRZQ010000329.1 GCA_947644475.1 uncultured Muribaculaceae bacterium | reverse complement strand
CAGTACTGATAGCACCTGATAAATTCAAAGGGACACTTACAGCGACACAGGTCGCAAGAATCATCGACTCGGAACTGCCGGGCGACTGCCTGATGATGCCCATGGCCGACGGCGGCGAAGGCACCGCCGACGCCATAGCCTCGGCCACAACCGGCTGGGTGCGCCGCAACGGATATGCCGTACATCCGGCCTCGGCCACGGCGGCGATAGATTCGAGCGCGGTAATCGGGCTCGGGCAAGTGAATCCACGCAACCACGACATACTTTCGGCCACATCGGCCCCGCTTGGCGTGGTTGTGCGCGAAATCATAAAAGGAGGCTGCAAGAATGTAATAATCGGCGTGGGAGGCACCTGTACATGCGACGGAGGCATCGGGTTTCTCGAAGCACTTGGCCTTGAAAGGCTAAAAGAATATGGCAACGCGCTTACTGCGCTTTGCGACGTGCGTGTGCCACTGACGGCTCCCGCGGGCAAGCCTTCGGCCTTGATGTTCGCGCCACAGAAAGGAGCCACGCCGGCCGACATGCCTATATTGAAGGCCCGGCTCGAAAGCATCGGACACCGATGGCCCCACCGCCGCTCGCCATTCGACGGCGCAGGCGGAGGCCTGGGATTCGCCCTGGCTTCCGTAATAGGATGCCGGGCCTTCCTTGGCGCAGAATATATCCTCGAATTAAATAAAGTAGACTGGGGCAAGGTGAGCCTTGTAGTGACGGGAGAAGGACGCGTCGATGCCCAGACCGCGCAAGGGAAGGTGGTAGCGGTGATGCAGGATGCCGCCGCCCGGCACAATATTCCGGCCGTGGTGTTCGGCGGATACGTCGAGCCGCAACTACGCTCGAACCGTGTCATTTCCACCTGCGACACGCCGCCGGCACTACTCACGGCAGAAATGGCAGAAGAAAATTTGCGTCGTGCCGTACGCAAAGCCGTCGCAGACGGACTCGTGTGACAAAAAAGCCGCAAACGGCCATTGCTTTTGTGAAAATGTGTTAATAATGCAAGAAGTTTTATAAATATTTTATAATTTTGCAGTTGGAAAAATTATAAACCAATGAAGTTACTTCAAGCCAAACTATCAAAGTATACTATTCCACAGGAAGCAAAGGCCGCAGGCATCTATCCATATTTCCGTGCAATCTCATCCGAACAGGATCCCGAAGTGATAATCAACGGACAAAAAGTGTTGATGTTCGGTTCCAACTGTTACACAGGCCTTGTCAACGACCCGCGAATTAAAGAAGCAGCCATTGAGGCCACAAAGAAATACGGCACAGGATGTGCCGGCTCGCCTTTCCTTAACGGAACGCTCGACCTTCACAAGCAACTTGAAGCCCGCATCGCCGAATATATCGGCAAGGAAGATGTCATGATCTATTCGACAGGCTTCGGCGTGAACCTTGGCGTAGTATCCACACTTACCGGTCGTGAAGACTACATACTCTGGGATGAGCAGGACCATGCCTCGATTATTGAAGGACGCCGCCTGTCATTCTCCCAGCAATTGAAATATCGCCACAACGATATGGAGTCGCTCGAAAAGCAACTTCAACGCTGCGAGCCCGACAAGGTGAAACTGATTGTGACCGACGGTGTTTTCTCCATGGAAGGCGACGTGGCCAACCTGCCTGAGATAGTGCGCCTTGCAAAGAAATACGATGCCACGGTGATGGTCGACGAGGCCCACGGCATCGGCGTGTTTGGCGAAGGCGGCCGAGGCACCTGCAACCACTTTGGCGTAACCGACGACGTAGACCTTGTGATGGGCACTTTCTCTAAATCGTTTGCCTCGCTTGGCGGCTTCATTGCCACCGACAAGGAGATAACCAACTATCTCCGCCACCACTCGCGCTCATATATTTTCACAGCCTCGATAACACCGGCCTCCACCGCTGCCGCGCTCAAAGCCATCGACATCATGATAGCAGAGCCGGAACGCCAAGAGAACCTTTGGAAACTTACCAACTTCGCCCTCGAAGGCTTCCGCAACATGGGCTGCGAAATAGGAAACACATCCACCCCCATCATCCCGCTTTTCATCCGCGACAATTTCAAGACATTCTCCATAACACGCGACCTGCTTAACGAGGGTATCTTCGTCAACCCCGTTGTTTCGCCCGCCGTAGCCCCGCAAGACACACTTATCCGTTTCAGCCTCATGGCCACGCACTCTAAGGAGCAAGTTGAAACCGCGCTCGAAAAGATTCAAAAAGTGTTCCGCGCATACGATTTAATCCCCTAATCGTTAAAATTCGTTAAAAACACAAAAGCCGTTTAAACCATCAAGATATTTTGAAGTCATAAAGACATAAGCTTCAAAAAACAAATAAAACTTTTTCATATACAATAAACTGGCTTTTGATTAGATAGAAACTCCGCCGCTGTCAAATTCGAGAGAATTAAGACAGCGGCTTTTTTTATCTGATTAAACCACAAGCCGTAAACCCAGTGCATTATTATTTAACAGGCGGTTAGTGTTCCTACATAATTGATTCAAAAAAATATGTGAAATCCGCGAAATTTGTGTAATTCGTGGTAAAAAAAGAGCGCGACCGCGCTCCGGGGTACACAAATTTCACAGATTGCACGAATTTCAC
>CANRZQ010000328.1 GCA_947644475.1 uncultured Muribaculaceae bacterium | reverse complement strand
GCCTCGTCGATAGTGCCGACGTTGAGGAATGCCTGTTCGGGATACTCGTCCATTTCGCCCGAAAGAATCATCTTGAAACCGCGGATTGTCTCGTTGAGGGGCACCATCACGCCGGGAAGGCCTGTGAACTGCTCTGCAACGTGGAAGGGCTGCGAGAGATAGCGCTGGGCGCGGCGGGCGCGGGAAACGACGAGTTTGTCCTCGTCGGAAAGTTCGTCGACGCCGAGGATGGCGATGATGTCCTGCAATTCGTTGTATTTCTGGAGGAGCTGCTTCACGGCCTGGGCTGTGTTGTAGTGGTCCTCGCCGATGATGTTGGGGTCAAGGATTCGGGATGTCGACTCGAGGGGGTCTACCGCCGGGTAGATGCCAAGTTCGGCAATCTTACGCGAGAGCACCGTTGTGGCGTCGAGGAACGAGAATGTGGTGGCGGGAGCCGGGTCGGTCAAGTCGTCGGCAGGCACGTAGATAGCCTGAACCGATGTGATAGAGCCGTTCTTTGTCGATGTGATACGCTCTTGCAGCGAGCCCATTTCTGAGGCGAGCGTGGGCTGGTAACCTACGGCAGACGGCATACGGCCGAGAAGCGCCGACACCTCTGAACCCGCCTGGGTGAAGCGGAAGATGTTGTCGATAAACAGAAGCACATCCTTGCCGCCGGCGCCCTGGTCGCGGAACTGCTCGGCCACGGTAAGGCCCGACAGAGCCACGCGCAGACGTGCGCCCGGGGGCTCGTTCATCTGGCCGAACACAAGCGTGGCCTGTGACTCTTTCAATTTGTCTACATCGACATCGGCGAGGTTCCACTGGCCTTTTTCCATGCCTTCCTGGAATTTTTCGCCGTATTTCATTACACCGGACTCAATCATCTCACGGAGAAGGTCGTTACCCTCGCGGGTACGCTCGCCCACACCGGTAAACACCGAGAAGCCGTCGTGGCCTTTTGCGATGTTGTTGATAAGTTCCATAATGAGCACAGTCTTGCCCACACCTGCACCGCCGAACAAACCGATTTTACCGCCCTTGGAGTAAGGCTCAAGAAGGTCGATAACCTTGATGCCGGTGGTAAGGATTTCCGTACCGATGGTGAGGTCGTCGAATTCGGGCGCAGGCTGGTGGATTGGACGGAGATTTTCGCGGTTGAGAGCCGGAAGGTTGTCGATGGCGTCGCCGATCACATTGAGGAGGCGGCCCTTGATCTGGTCGCCGGTGGGCACGGCTATCGGACGCTCGAGGTTGTCGACGCGAATACCGCGTTGAAGGCCGTCGGTAGATTCCATGGCGACGCAGCGCACGGTATCTTCGCCGATATGCTGCTCCACTTCAAGGATTAGTTGCGAGCCGTCTTCACGGTCGATTTTCAGGGCTGTGTAGATAGGAGGGATGAGATTGTCGTCGCCCTCGAACACTACGTCGACCACCGGGCCGATTACCTGGGCTACTTTGCCGAATTTGTCGCTCATAACGGAGTTTAACTATTGAGAGGTGATTTTATGCTTGATTTAGAAATGCCAGCCGCAAACGATGATTACCACCATAAGGGCGAGGTTGAACAAGTTGATGGGCAGGAGATATTTCCATTCGAGGCTCAGCAACTGGTCGATGCGCAGACGCGGGAATGTCCACTTGAACCAAATGATCACATAAGAAAGGACAAAGGCCTTGCCGAGGAACCATATTACAGAAGGTATATAGTCCATCACATGGTTAAATGCTTCCCAGCCGGGAATGTGAAGGGGCATCCAGCCGCCGAAGAAAAGGAGAGCGGCCACACCCGACACGATGAACAGGTTGAGATACTCGGCGAGATAGAACAGGCCGAAGTGCAGGCCGGAATACTCGGTGTGATAGCCGGCGGTAAGTTCCGACTCAGCCTCGGGAAGGTCGAACGGGCCGCGGTTTGTCTCGGCAGTACCGGCGATAAGGTAAATCACAAAGGCGATTATGGCCGGAACATGCCCCTTGAAGATGAACCAAAGGTCGCTCTGTTCCTCGACGATGCCGCCTACCGACATTGTGCCCGCAAGGCAAACCATCGTGAGCACCGAAAGGCCGATGGAAAGTTCGTAACTTACCATCTGGGCACCCGAACGGAGCGCGCCGATGAGGGTGAACTTGTTGTTCGACGACCATCCGGCAAGAAGGATGCCGAGCACGCCAATCGAACTTACGGCTATCAGGAAGAAAATGCCGATGTTGAAATCAATCACCTGCAAGCCGTTGCCCCAGGGAAGCACCGCAAATGCCATCATCGAGGCGATAATCACCAGATAAGGCGCAAGGGCGAAAAGGAAACGGTCGATATGGTCGAGGTGGATAATTTCCTTGATGAGAATCTTGAACATGTCGGCGAAACTCTGGAGCAGACCCCAGGGGCCGACGCGGTTAGGACCGACGCGACACTGGATGAAGGCGCAAATCTTGCGTTCATAGTAGATATAGAAAAGCGCCAGCAACGCATATACTAACAAAAGACCGACGCCCACGAGAAGGCATTCCACAGTAAGGGTAAGCCATCCCGGCAGCCCGAGGGTGGATAGGAGGAACTCATGGATCCAGTTGGTAATGACTGAAAAGTCTTGCATAATTTGTTATTTTTTCGAT
>CANRZQ010000327.1 GCA_947644475.1 uncultured Muribaculaceae bacterium | reverse complement strand
CTCCATCTCCCACTAAGCCGGAACTGAGCGTTTCATTTCAGCCGGACTCAACAAAGAGGGTTCAGCAGATAATGGTATTTTACTCCGACAATAGTTTTGAGATTTTTACACCGGCAGGAAGATGAACGTATGTCATGCATAGAATATAGAAAGGGTCCCGCAGAGTTTAATCTGCGGGACCCTTTCTATTCTATTATTTGATTCTAATCGAGTTTCAGCACGGCGAGGAATGCCTTCTGGGGCACTTCCACCGAGCCGATTTGCTTCATGCGTTTCTTGCCCTTTTTCTGCTTTTCAAGCAGTTTACGCTTACGGGAAATATCACCGCCGTAGCACTTTGCTGTCACATCCTTGCGTACGGCCTTAATGGTTTCTCGGGCTATGATTTTGGCTCCGATGGCAGCCTGGATGGCGATGTCGAACTGTTGGCGTGGAATCAACTCTTTTAGTTTCTCGCACATGCGTCGGCCGAAAGTGACGGCATTGTCGGCGTGAGTGAGTGTTGACAAGGCATCCACGCTTTCGCCATTGAGGAGTATATCGAGTTTCACAAGGCGAGAGGGACGGAAATCGTGGATGTGATAATCGAACGAGGCATAGCCTTTGGAGATTGATTTCAGTTTGTCGTAGAAGTCAATCTCTATTTCGCCGAGTGGCAGGTCAAAAATCAGTTCGATTCGATTTCCGGAGATATATTCCTGCTTGATAAGTTCCCCGCGTTTGCCAAGGCAAAGAGTCATGATAGGACCAATGAAATCGGCCGCTGTAATGATTGAGGCACGGATGTACGGCTCCTCAATGTGGTCGATAAGAGTCGGGTCCGGAAGACCGGATGGGTTGTGGACTTCGGTCATCTCGCCCTTTTTGTCGTAGACCTTATACGACACGTTAGGGACTGTTGTGATGACGTCCATATCGAATTCGCGGCCGAGGCGTTCCTGGATTATTTCCATGTGGAGCAGGCCGAGGAATCCGCAACGGAATCCGAAGCCGAGAGCGGCCGACGATTCCGGAGAGAATGTGAGCGATGCGTCGTTGAGTTGCAGTTTTTCAAGCGATGCACGCAGGTTTTCGAAGTCCTCCGTCTCGATTGGGTATACGCCGGCAAACACCATGGGCTTC
Organism: uncultured Muribaculaceae bacterium; assembly: GCA_947644475.1. Taxonomy (GTDB): domain Bacteria; phylum Bacteroidota; class Bacteroidia; order Bacteroidales; family Muribaculaceae; genus CAG-873. Next base: position 1,494 of record CANRZQ010000327.1, on the reverse strand, counting down.
ACTTCCTCGAAGCCTTCGATAGCGGAGTCGCAAGGGCGTTCGACATGTGTAATTGTGTCGCCTACGCGCACTTCTTTCGAGGTCTTTATGCCCGAAATAATGTAGCCCACGTTTCCGGCCGACAGTTCGGCGCGCGGATCCATGTCGAGACGAAGTATGCCTATTTCATCTGCGTGATATTCCTTGCCGGTAGAGACAAATTTTACAAAATCGTTTTTGCGGATTGTGCCGTTGACAATCTTGAAATAAGCAATGATGCCGCGGAAAGGATTGAACACAGAGTCGAAAATCAATGCCTGCAACGGAGCGTCTGGGTCGCCTTTGGGGGCGGGAACGCGGTCGACAATCGCTTGCAGGATATCGGGAATACCCATGCCCGTCTTGCCGGAGGCACGTATGATATCCTCACAGTCGCATCCGAGCAGGTCGATAATCTGGTCCTCCACTTCGTCGGGCTTGGCCGAATCCAGATCGCATTTATTTATGACGGGGATAATTTCCAGGTCGTTGTCAATAGCCATATACAAGTTGGATATGGTCTGCGCCTGGATGCCTTGGGATGCATCTACAATGAGCAATGCCCCCTCGCATGCGGCGATAGAGCGCGACACTTCGTAGGAGAAGTCGACGTGTCCCGGAGTGTCGATAAGGTTGAGGATGTATTGCTCGCCTCCGATAGTGTGGCGCATCTGTATGGCGTGGCTCTTGATTGTAATGCCACGTTCGCGCTCGAGGTCCATGTCGTCGAGCACCTGCGCTTCCATGTCCTTTGCGGCGATAGTGTCGGTATATTCCAAAAGCCGGTCGGCAAGAGTTGATTTGCCGTGGTCGATATGCGCTATTATGCAAAAATTGCGGATATTCTTCATATATGTGCAGTTTGAAGTGCAAAATTACGAAAAATTCCATATATTTGTGCATATGGAACAAAAAATACAACATATAAAAAGATTAAGCAAGTCCGATCTTGTTGAGAAGAGGCTAAACTTTACGTCGGAGCAACTGTCCTCATCTGGCAATGATTTTATCTAAATTATATGAAAAAACTGCGACGGAGCGAATCCGTCGCAGTTTTTGTTGATTGAAGCAGGGGAATGTTTTATTTGGCGGTGTCGGCTTCGGGAGCAGGCTTGAGCCAGCGGTCGAACCAGCGGAAGAAGAGACGCTGCCACATCACGGCGTTCTGAGGTTTGAGAATCCAGTGGTTCTCATCGGGGAAGATTACCATTTCAGCAGGAATGCCGCGGAGTTTGGCGGCGTTGAAGGCCATCATGCCTTGCGAGGCAAGGATACGGTAGTCGAATTCACCGTGTGAAATCATAATAGGTGTTGTCCATTTGTCGACGAAGCGGTGGGGAGAGTTGGCATGAGTGCGCTGAGCCACGGCATTATCTTTTTCCCAGAAAGCGCCGCCCATGTCCCAGTTGGCAAACCACATTTCTTCGGTCTCGAGATATTGTGTCTCGGTGTTGAATATGCCGGCGTGTGCAAGAA
>CANRZQ010000326.1 GCA_947644475.1 uncultured Muribaculaceae bacterium | reverse complement strand
TCCTTCCCCGACGAACTCACCACCGGCTCGTCGATAATGCCGCACAAGAAGAATCCCGACGTGTTCGAGATTATGCGCGGAAAGTGCAACCGCCTGCAATCCGTCCAGAACGAGATTGCCCTGCTCACAGCCAACCTTCCGCTGGGCTACAACCGCGACCTGCAACTGCTCAAAGACATCATATTCCCGGCCGCGGGCGAACTTGTGTCATGCCTCGACATGGCCGATTTCATGCTCGCCAACATCCGCGTGCGCCGCGACATCCTCGACGACGCGCGTTACGACTATCTTTTCACCGTCGAGGAGGTGAACCGCCTCGTACTGTCGGGCATGCCTTTCCGCGAGGCTTACAAGAAAGTGGGTCTCGAAGTGCAGGACGGCACCTACCGCCCGGTGCGCGAGGTGAGCCACACCCACACCGTATCAATTTCCAACCTTTCCACCTACCGCATCAGCGACAAATTCTACGCCGTGGCCTCGCCCCTGCTGAAATAATCTTAATATCTATAAAAGGACAGGAGGCACAGGAATTAAATAATCCTGTGCCTCCTGCTATCTTGTCTTTCTCCTCGATTATCCCATGGTGAGCGACACCGGGCAATGGTCGGAGCCCATCACCGCGGGCAGTATCTCTGCCGAGGTCACGCCCGGCATCAGACGCTCCGACACAAGGAAATAGTCGATGCGCCATCCGCGGTTGTTCTCCCGCGCGCGGAATCGGTAACTCCACCATGAGTAAGCCTCACGGGTGTCGGGATGGAGGCGGCGGAACGTGTCGGCGAAGCCTCTCGACAGCAAAGAGCCGAAGCCCTCGCGCTCGGTGTCGGTGAAGCCCGCCGATTTGTGATTGGCTTCCGGACGGCAAAGGTCAATGTCGTTGTGGGCCACATTCAGGTCGCCGCATATTATCACGGGCTTCTTCTTGTCGAGGCCGCATACATAGTCGGCAAAATCCTTGTCCCACTCCGCGCGGTAAGGCAGACGCGCCAGTTCGGTGCCGGAGTTGGGTGTATATACGTTCACGAGATAGAAATCGTCCATTTCCAGAGTCACGACACGTCCTTCGGTGTCGTGGCAGTCGATGCCTATGCCGAGGCTCACCGACAGCGGCTTGTGCCGGGTGAAAATCACCGTGCCGGAATAGCCCTTGCGCTGCGCATAGTTCCAGTAACTCTCATAGCCGGGGAAAGCGAGGTCTATCTGCCCCTCTTGCAATTTTGTTTCTTGCAAGCATATGAAATCAGCGTCGAGGCCGGCAAAAATATCGGCAAAGCCTTTGCCGCACACGGCGCGGAGGCCGTTGACGTTCCAGGAAACAAATTTCATCTCAATACTGTTCGGAGGCGTTGGGGAAGTCAGACGTCTTCACATCCTCGATATAACTCGACACGGCCTCGTTTATCACCGTGGAAAGGTCGGCATAGCGGCGGAGGAACTTGGGCGAGAAGCCCTTGTTGATGCCCAGCATGTCGTGCATCACCAGCACCTGGCCGTCGACGCCGCCGCCCGCACCGATGCCGATGACGGGGATGGTAAGTTCCGACGCCACACGCTTTGCCAGTTCGGCGGGAATCTTCTCGAGCACTATGGCAAAGCAGCCAATCTCCTCGAGCATATGCGCGTCGGCGATAAGTTTCTCGGCCTCAGCCTCGCCCTTGGCACGCACGGCATAAGTGCCGAACTTGTTAATCGACTGCGGGGTGAGGCCCAGGTGTCCCATCACAGGGATGCCGGCACAGAGGATGCGCTCGATTGACTCACGTATTTCGGCGCCGCCTTCGATTTTCACAGCCTCGGCGTGGCTTTCCTTCATGATGCGGATGGCAGATTCAAGAGCCCCGATCGGGTTGCCCTGATACGTGCCGAAAGGCATGTCGCACACCACCAGGGCGCGTGTCGTGCCCTTGATTACGCTCTTGGCGTGGTAAATCATCTGGTCGAGGGTTATAGGCAGCGTGGTCATGTTGCCGGCCATCACGTTAGAGGCCGAGTCGCCCACGAGAATCACGTCCATGCCGGCCTCATCGATAAGTTTGGCCATCGAGTAGTCGTAGGCCGTGAGCATTGCTATCTTTTCGCCGCGCTGCTTCATCTCGGTGAGGCGCGCGGTAGTCACTTTTCGCGTATTGTCTACTGTATTTGTCGACATATCAAGTCTTTTTTAAGAATTTCGCCGCAAAAGTACAAAAAAAATCGAAACCGCCCACATTTCCCCGCCGATTTACGTAAATTATCGTCAATTAACCATTAATCAAAAATTAACGGCTCATTCGCGGGCATTAACGTAGAAAAATAATTTGTGAAATTTGTGGTTATTTTCACGTTAATTATCGTCAATTAACCATTAATCAAAAATTGACGGCTCATTCGCGGGCATTAACGTAAAAATTGTTTGTGTAATTCCGACACGGCGAAGCCGTGACTCCTTGGTTAACCGGGTTTGGAGGCAGAATGCCGACAAGCCCGGTAGTGCATAGCCTCAGCACAGGCACTGCGAAGTTGTGCCTCGCGCCACAATCACCATATAGAACATCTGCGAGGCACACGCTTTGCGGTGCTTCCCATACATCCCGACCTGACCCCGCATGTCGGCTGCGCCTCCATACGGGGTTAACCAATGAA
>CANRZQ010000325.1 GCA_947644475.1 uncultured Muribaculaceae bacterium | reverse complement strand
GGCATGTGTCGGCCGGTGAGATGTCTGCGTGGCCTGTGGAGGAGCGATTCCGCTGGCTCACGGCTGTGCGCAGCGCCTGTATCCAGACATCGAGGCCGCATCCCGGAATATCTTCCGACCTCGATGCCGATTTTGACCGCCTTTTTGCCGAGATGGTTCTCTGATTGAAATTGCCATATCGGAAAATTTGACTACTTTTGTAAGTCAAATCAGACTGCAAGTTGCAGGGACGCACGGTTTGTGTGTCCGTAATATCTTTTTGTAAATGAAGCAAAGAAGATCACATTCGGGCATGTATTCGCTCCGGACAATACGCATTGCGCGCGCAATCCTGGCTTGCGTGGCGCTTGGCATGTTAGCCTTGATTGTTTGGCTGGGCTGGAGCGTCTACACGGATTATTTCCGGACAGTGCCGCATCAGCCGGTGGAGACGGCGGATGCAAAGAAAGAATATGTGGTGAAAAAATTCAACCACAACATCACGTCCTACGGACGCTTTTTCAACGACCTTCAGGAATTGCAGGTTGCCGAGGCCATGACCAACGGCGTGGGGCCTCTTTGCGAGGCCGACATCCCCGATGCCTTGGCTGCCGGCCGGCTTGTGAAAATCGATGATACGGATACGTATTATCTTCACGATGTGTCGTTTCCTTACCTTACGCCTGACGCTGCCGACTTGCTTGCCAAGATAGGGGAGATGTATCATGAGTACTCAGGCAGTCACGACCGCCTCCGGCTCACCAGTTGCTTCCGCACGGAGGATTTTGTGAAAAAACTGAAACGCCGCAACCGCAACGCAACCGAAAATTCGTGTCATCTTTACGGCACAACATTCGACATCTCACATTCAAAGATGGATGTGACACAAAAGCGCCAACTTGCGCAGGTGCTTGCCGACCTCCGTTCGAGCGGCTATTGCTACGTGAAGTACGAGCGAAAACAGCCCTGCTTCCATATTACTGTAATAAAGACGGAATAAATCTACGAATTACAAATGACGAATGACGAATTATTACTCCGAAGGCAATAATTCGTCATTCGTCATTTGTAATTTGTAATTCGTAATTCGTAATTATATCTTAATGTAGATGTGCTTTTTGTAGAGGATGTATCCGAAACACCAGGTGAATACAACGAACAGCAGGGCATAGCCCAGCGACGCGAGCGTGAGGTTGCCTCCGCATAGGGGTGTCATCACAAAATCGTAGAGGAAGGCGCGGATAGATGCTGTGCCTTGGCCGCTGAGGTCGGTGACCGGAAGGTGTATGTTGCGGAACAGGATGGCGAATACTGCGGCAAGGCAGTACATAAACAGCGGGTTGATGCCGAACGCCTCGAAAAAGCGGCACCAGCGACGGTGCCCTTTTATGTCGATAATCCATATTAGAAGGCCGAGCAGGGAAGATGCCAGTCCGCAGGTGGTGAGCACGAAAGTGGGCGACCAAATCTTTTTGTTGAGCGGGCAGCCATAGGCAAGGAGGAAGCCGGCGAATGTCAGGATCGCGCCAACGATGAAAAGGCGGTTGATGCGCAGCGTGTTGTCTTTTGTGGATACAATGAGCCATCCGCAAAGGAAGCCGATAAGGCAGTGTGCAATCGAGGGGAGCGTGGCCAGAAGCCCTTCGGGGTCGAATTTCAAGCGAACGCCGTCGATTTTCGACGAGTAAACATGGTCGGCACCGAGCACTTTCTGGTCGACGATGGCAAGGATATTATTGTCGGCGAACTCAAATCCGTGGCCGAAGACAAGGATGAGGAAATAGCCGAAAAGCAGCAGGACAACTGTCCATGCCAGCTGGCGGCGCGACAGGAGCACGGCGAGAATGGCCGAGAAGCCGTAGGCCAGGGCAAGACGCGGCATTACGCCGAGGATGCGTATTGTGCTGAAATCGAACATAGCCTCGGCAATCGACACATCAGGCTTGTTGAGCGCGCCCACCATCTTGCCAAACCACGCAAGGGCAAATCCGATAAGAAATATGACGACAGTGCGGCGCAGAATTTTTGCAATGCACGGCCAGGAGAATTTAAACTCGTATTTCCGCAGTGAGAAATATGTGGAGATGCCCATTATGAACATGAAGAACGGAAAAACGAGGTCGGTGGGCGTAAGTCCATGCCAGTCGGCGTGGAGCAGCGGGGAATATACATTGCCCCACGAGCCGGGATTGTTTACGAGAATCATTCCGGCTATGGTGATTCCGCGCATGATGTCGAGCGCAAGCAGACGGCTGCCGCCCGGTTTCGGTTGTGTGTTGTTCATTTGCTATTTCATAAATGTGATGAGTTCGGCAACGGAGGGCAGGGTGAGGAACGGGCGCGGATCGGCGGCAAGCGACGTATCGAGAGTGGTCTCGCCGGAGAGGACGAGGATGCCGAGGGCGCCGGCAGCGTGGGCGGTGGCCACGTCGGTGTAGATGCGGTCGCCGCACATGGCCACCTGTTCCGGCTCCAAGCCGCGTTTTTCCATGATGCAGCGCAACATTCCGGGGTTGGGCTTGCCGATTACCAGGTCGGGGCGGCGGCCACAGGCGTGGAATATGCATTCGCATATCGAGCCGCAGTCGACAAGTATAGTCTGCCGGTCGGTGGGGCAGACGCGGTCGGGATTTGTTGCGATATATGGAATTTCCTGTGCGGCGAG
>CANRZQ010000324.1 GCA_947644475.1 uncultured Muribaculaceae bacterium | reverse complement strand
GGACGTAAGCGCGCTCGGCCTGGCCGAAATTCTGACGGCGTTCGGCATAGTGGTAGATGCTCACGCATATCACTATTTCTTTCACGTCTGGACGCACGAGCGAGAGGTCGATGTCCATGGTCTCGTCGTCGCCGTCGTCGGAAGTGGAACCGTCCTCATCGTCGAGGGAGCCGATTACCGACAGTTCGGGGTCGACCGGGCGCGACTCATCACGCATTTTGTCGTTATCTGTCCATGCAGAGGCATCAACTATTTTCAAAGGCTTTATAAGATTGCCATCGGCATCGACGCGAAGGCGGTTGTCGCTGTTATAAAACACTACGTATGCGTCGCCGAGCACTTTCTTGTCGGCGCCAATCATAAACGCAGACACATCGAGGTCGAAATCATATGGCGAGGAATCTTCCCTCACGTCCCAGCCCAGGCCTATGTGGAAGCGGCTGAGGCCGTTGGCGAGTTTCTTGTTCTCGCCTTTTTCAAGATTTAATCCCATGGTATGTTATATGAAGTTTTGGTTGCAAAGCAAAGGTAACTATTTTCCTCGAAAAAGCAAAACTATTTTGTTATTTAAATATATTTTGTTATTTTTGCCGCCATATTTTCGTACTCTTGCATCATCAATACCAATGGAAAATATTGAAGAGTTTTTTCAAGACCTCATAATTCAACACAAAAGCGTCGATATAGCAGAAGCCGAATTCAAGAAACTTGTAGCGGAGGATCCCGGTCTCCGCGAGATATACCGGGAATGGTGCCATTCCGTCGGCAATTCCGAACGCAACGGATTCAGGGATTACTGCCGGGAATATATCGAATCCCAGGAATCAATCTGGGATAGCCTTAACGACTATGACAATGAATGAAGCCAAATATCGCCTTCCCGCCGAATGGGAGCCGCAGCAGGCGGTGATGATTGCATGGCCGCATGAAGCCACCGACTGGGCCCCGCGCCTTCCGCAGGTGCATGCCACCTACGCCGCAATGGCGCGCGCTATTGCCGAGCGCGCCGCAGTGTTTGCCGTGACCCCCTGCCCTACCGACGTGCCGGCCGCCCTCGGCATAAAGACTGTAATGTGCCCCACAAATGACACCTGGACGCGCGACTACGGCTTTATCACAACGCTTTGCGGCAAGGAATTCCGCTGCCACGACTTCAAGTTCGACGGCTGGGGCCTGAAATTTGCCTCCAACCTCGACAATATGGCGAACCGGCACCTTCTGCTCAGCATTGGAATGTGCCACCCGTCCCAATATGTGTCCGACCTCGATTTTGTGCTCGAAGGCGGCTCGATAGAGTCCGACGGCAAAGGCACGATAATGACCACAACCGAATGCCTTTGCTCGCTCAACCGCAACGGCACAGCCGACAAAACAGTTCTTGAAGACGAACTGCGCCGGCGACTCGGGGCAGAGCGCGTGCTGTGGATCGACCACGGCTTTCTCCGTGGCGACGACACCGACAGCCATGTCGACACCCTGGCCCGATTCCTCCCCGGAGACGTGATAGCCATTACGTCATGCGACCGCCCCGAAGATGAGCATTTCAGCGAACTTGCCAAAATGCGCGACCGGATACGCACATTCCGCACTGCCGAAGGCGAGCCTTATCGCATTGTCGAATTGCCCATACCCGAGCCAATATACGACGAAGAGGGCGAGCGTCTCCCCGCAACTTACGCCAATTTCCTGATAATCAACGGTGCAATACTGCTGCCCGTGTACGGGTCGGAGAAATACGACGCCATCGCCGTCAACCGCCTGGCCGAGGCCTGCCCCGGCTACGACATCGTGACGGTCGACTGCCGCGAACTTATCCGCCAGCATGGCTCGCTCCACTGCGCGACAATGCAGATTCCAAAGGGTACAATAAAATTATAAGAACCATGACGCAGGAAGAATTCAATACATGGATGCGCCGTAACGCTCCGCTGGTAGAAAGCATCCGCAAATATGCCTTCGACGTCCATGCCGACGTAAACCAGCATTACGACCATGTGCACCCTTATGGATTCCACCTGCAAATGGTGGCCGACTTCACATGCCGGTTTGTCGCCGAAATATGTCCCGACGCGACCGAGTTGCCGGCCGTGATTTTTGGCGCGTATTTTCACGATTCCATTGAAGACGCCCGCCTCACCTACAACGATGTGCTCCGCATAGCCGAGTCATATCTCCCCCACCCCTTGGCCGTAATGGCCGCAGAGATAGCCTACGCGCTCACCAACGAGAAGGGACGCACTCGCGCCGAACGCGCCGACGACCGCTACTATGCCGGCATCCGCACCACCCCATACGCGCCATTGGTGAAAATGGCCGACCGCCTTGCCAACGCATCATACTCCACCTCGGGCAGCAATGCCAAAAATCACACCATGGCCGCCGTATATGCCCGTGAGAACCGCCATTTCATGCAAGCCGTTGGAGCCGACGGCCCCTGGGACGACATACGTCTGTCGGTGCCTTCGGACATGTCAGCGCTCCTGCACAAATTGCTCGACATCAAATAGAATAGAATGTGCCAAAAAGGCGATTTATGCCTATATTGCAGGGCCACACGGCTCGTGCAATGCGGTTCAAATAACCCTTCGCCGTGGAGGAGAAGCGCGTATGCGCTTCAAGAAAGTAGCCGGGGGTGGAGCCGATAGCGCAACCCCCGGTAATGCGAATTGTATACACCCGTGGTATTGGAG
>CANRZQ010000323.1 GCA_947644475.1 uncultured Muribaculaceae bacterium | reverse complement strand
CCGGATGATTTCTCGGTGCTTGGCCAGAACTGGGGATTCCCTACCTACCACTGGGAGGAGATGGCACGCGACGGATTTGCATGGTGGAAGGCGCGTTTCCGCAAGATGAGCGAGTATTTCGACGCTTACCGCATCGACCATGTGCTCGGATTCTTCCGCATATGGCAGATACCGATGGATGCCCTCCACGGCCTGCTCGGATACTTCTCCCCCGCTCTGCCGTTCACAGCCGACGAACTGCGCGACAACTACGACTTCTGGATCGATGTCGACCGCCACACCACTCCCTACATCATGGACTACTTCCTCCATGACTTCTTCGGAGAATACACCGACGAGGCCCGCATGCGATTCCTCGAGCCTGCCGGCTACGGCCGCTACCGCCTCAAAGATGAGTTCTCGACACAGCGCAAGGTGGCCGATTACTTCGGCAAGGCTGAGAAAGACGACAAAAATACCCGTCTTTGCAACGCCCTGCTTGGCCTTATCGACGACGTGCTCTTCATCCCCGACCCCGAACAGCCCGGCAAATACCATCCGCGCATCTCGGCACAGTTCACCTACATCTACCGCTCGCTCAACGACTACGAACGCTGGTGTTTCGACCGCCTCTACAACGATTTCTTCTATCACCGTCACAACGACTTCTGGTACGGAAAAGCCATGTGGAAACTGCCCCCGCTCATCGACGCTACCGACATGCTCGTATGTGCCGAAGACCTTGGCATGATTCCGGCCTGCGTGCCTGCCGTGATGGACGCCCTCGAAATCCTCTCGCTCGAAATCCAGCGTATGCCCAAAGACCCGAAAGCCGAATTCGGCAACACATGGTCGTACCCCTACTTCTCGGTGTGCACCACCTCCACCCACGACATGGACGGCATACGCGCATGGTGGGAATCCGACCGCAAGAAGACTCAGGACTATTACAACCACGTCCTCGGCCAAGGCGGCGAGGCTCCTTATTTCGCCGAGCCCTGGATTTGCGACCGCATCCTCGACCTGCACCTCAAATCGCCCTCCATGCTCTGCATAATACCCTTGCAAGACTGGCTCTCGATGGACGGAGCGATACGCCGCGAGAATCCCGCCGAGGAACTCATCAATGTGCCTGCCAACCCGCGCCACTACTGGCGTTACCGCATGCACCTCACCCTCGAGGATCTCGCCACCGAGGAAGCATTCAACTCCCACCTCCGCTCAATGATTCTTTCATCCGGCCGATAAATATTTCAAAAAGGCTTTTTACGCCGAGATTGCAAGGACGCACGGCTCGTGCAATGCGGTTCAAATAAGTGCGTATCACAGAATCGCGTAGCGATTCAAGAAAATAGCCGTGGGTGAGGGAGTGGCGAAGCCACGACCGTAACCCACGGAATAAGGTTGTCGGCAACCAGGGATTTGGAGCGGAGGCCGGCCGGAGCGTTCGATTATGCCAACTGTGGTATAGAACGCTACGCTGTCGCTCGCTCCAATACCACGGGTGTATACAATTCGCATTACCGGGGGTTACGCTGTCGCTCCACCCCCGGCTAATATCTTGAAGCGCATACGCGCTTCTTCTCCACGGCGATGGCTTATTTGAACCGCATTGCACGGTTCGTGCTTCCGCAGATTAATAATTGTCTGTCAATTAAATACCAAACAGTAGTGACGTACGGCGCGTACGTCACTACTGTTTGTATTTTGACACACCCTCATGAGTCAAGCCGGAAAGGGTGTTGCGTCTCCGTTAGGAGACAAATATTGTAGCGCGAGGCGCAAGCCCCCGGGGGTACAGAAGCAAATGTCACCCGTGGATAATTTTCCTGATGAATAAAACCACGGCGCGCCACCCGATTGGATGGCGCGCCGATGTTTTATAGGCTGGCCGCAGCGTTATTTCTTAGGCTCGGCTTTCTTGCGTGTGGTTTTTGCCTTGGGTTTTTCGGCTTTCTCGGCAGGCTTTTCAGCAGCCTTGTCGCGGAGGGCATGCTCGATGTTGTATTGCTCGGCATTCTTGCGCTGTGTATTGAGTTCCTTTTGGAGAGTCTCAATCTCGCGTGCCTGGTTTCGGATTGTGGTGAGGAGCGAGTTAAGTTCCTCATTCTCAATCGACATGGGATACTGTTCCTCCACGCGCACGATGAAATCCGAAAGGGCGTTCATGTAGTTGGTGAATGCCTGGAACGGAGTCTCGTAGGGGCTGAACATCGAGTGGACGGCACCGTCGGCGAAGTGCTTGGTCGACATATAGTAGAAATTGTCGGCACCTTGGAGATACCACCAATCTTGCTTCAAGCGGCGGTCGTCGCAAAGGCGTACGCGTTCTGCCACAGAGTAGAGTTTGCGGAAGGCTTCGTTTTGAAGTTTGTTGCCGAGCCATGCAGAGGTGTCGCGGGCTTCGTCGGCACCGGAGATGGGGTGCATCACGCTGAGCGAGTCTACGGCTTTGAGTTTGGTGACAGCCTCGGTAGGCGTCCAGAATTCCACGCCGCGTTCCTCGGCAAACCGGGGAAGGGCTTCGAGGAACTGGAAGATGCCGGTCTCGGCAGGCTGCTGGCCGCCGAATGTCTCCAAGTTGAGCCAGAGGTTCACGATTTGCTCGTCGGCAGGAGTCTGGGCAATCCAGTCGATATATTTGTCGGCGGTGAGGGGGAAGGCCGCCCACGATGTGTCGGAGAAACGTGCGGCTATATCCTCGCTGAGTTTGGCGT
>CANRZQ010000322.1 GCA_947644475.1 uncultured Muribaculaceae bacterium | reverse complement strand
CTGGCTCGCCGCCTCCCTTATCCTCACCGCCCTTGGCCTGCGCACCCTCCGCCGCATGTCCGCAAAACAACCATAATCTGCGAAATCCGTAATCCCGGTTTCACGCTGCGCTGTGCACCAACCATCAAGAACCATGAAAGAACCATCAAAAATTATCTTTTCAGATGGTTCTTTCATAGTTCATTTATAGTCCTTGATAGTTCCGGCCTCGCGCAGCGTAATTTGTGGTTATTTTCACGTTAATTATCGTCAATTGACCATTAATCAAAAATTAACGGCTCATTCGCGGTCATTAACGTAAAAATAAATTTGTGAAATCCGTTCACGGCGAAGCCGTGACTCCTTGGGTAACCGGGTATGGAGGCGGAGCCGACATGCCCGGTAGCGCATATCCACAACACAGGCACTGCGAAGTTGTGCCTCGTGCCAAAATCGCCATATAGAACATCTGCGAGGCACACGCTTCGCGGTGCATGCCATCTATCCCGACCTGACCCCGCATGTCGGCTGCGCCTCCATACGGGGTTAACCAAGGAGCCACGGCTTTGCCGTGACAAATTTGCGAAACCTTGCTTAATCAAAAATTAACGGCTCATTCGCGGGCATTAACGTAAAAAAATAATCCGTGCAATTTACGGTTAATTTCACGTTAATTATCGTCAATTGACCATTAATCAAAAATTAACGGCTCATTCGCGGGCATTAACGTAAAAACCTCTTGTTCCTCCTGTTCTCCTGTCTAAAAATCGACGGAAAAACAATTTTGTGCGATTTGCGGTGCTGACATGCGAAATTCTTGTTTTTTGCGCATTTTGCGGTTCAAATTGAAAATTTTTCGTTAAAAAGTTTGGTAATTTGATTTTTTGCTTATACCTTTGCCCTATCTATTCCCCATGCCTCAATAGGTACGCTTCAAAAACAAAAGCTATCAACCACTAACAAACTTAAAAAGTATGAAAAAATTCTACTCCGTCCTGATGGCATCCGCAGTGGCCCTCTCTGCTTCCGCCCTCTCGATCGAAACAGCCGACTTTGATGCTGTGCAGGATTTCCGTCTCCCCGAAAATCTCATGCCCGCCAAGACTCTGTCTGTGAACACCCCCGTTAAATATGCTCCTGCCAAGGTTGCCAAAACAACCTTCACCGGCAAGAACTTCATCAACGCAGCCAAGGCTGTGAATCCCCGCTCGCGTGTGCTCGGCGGCTTCGAAGGCGACGTTGCCGACTACTACATGTGCACATACGTCGACTATTTTGAAGAAGAGCAATTCTGCTCCGCCTCTTTCGATATCACCATCACCAAAGAGGCTACCGACGATGCTGATGCAGAAGTTGCCATCTCCGGCCTTCTTCCCTCCAATGTAAGCGGTGTTCAGCCCCTTAAAGGCACCATGGCATCCAACGGCGAGATTACTCTTCCTTTCGGCCAAATCCTTCTTACACAAAAATCGGGCACAACAACCCGTCAATACGTATTTGAGGCTGCCACCAACGAAGATGAGGCTGCCGGCGCCCTCTATTTCACCTACGACACCGCCAACGACTGGTTTGTAACCGAAGGCTTTATGTCGGTCGTTGTTAAAGACAATGGCAACGCTGCCGGTTGGTTCTGCATCTACGCTCAGCCTTTCTTCGCCAAATCCAACGGCGCATACATGTTCCTCGCACAGCAGCAGGGCAGCCAGGTTCAGCAATTGGGTCTGGATATCCTCGCTATTGTTGAGCACGACGATGACACCGATACCGACATTTGCTACATCGGCGGCATGAGCCCCTTCGGCGATTCTTTGATGACTTCTTTTGAAGTAAAAGACAACACACTCTTTGCTGCTAACTCGAAATGCTTCCAGTCGCCCAACTTCGGCAACTCATCGCAGGACCTCTACTTCAACGACTTTATGCTCGCTTCTTACGACGAGGCTACCGGCCGCTCAATCTTCCCCGTTGTGGCTACATACGATCCTGACATGGGTATCAACCAGGATACAAATGAAAAGATTTTCGATGTATACACCGTTCCCGCCTTCGAGTGGATCGATCCTTATTACAACATCGACGCTATGTCCGCACTTGGCTACTACACAGCCGATGGCTACATCTTCCTTGAAAAAGGCTCCGTTTCCGGTATCGAAGACGCAGTTGCTGCTCCCGAAAAAGCCAACGCCCGCTACTACAACATCCAGGGCATGGAAGTAAAGAACCCCGCCAAAGGCCAGATCGTAATCGAAAAAGCCGGCGACACCGCCCGCAAAATCGTTTTCTAATTCAGCGATTAGGAACACAACCCTCCGGGTTGTGAAATAAATAAAAAGTTCCGCCGGCATCCCCGGCGGAACTTTTTTTGCTAATCAAGACTGGAGAACAGAAGCGACAAGAGCCCATCTGCCCTAATTGCCATTAATCCGCCATTAATCCGCCATTAATCAAAAATTAACGACCTATTCGCGGCCATTAACGTAAAAAGGGTTTTGCGTATTCCTTGCACGGCGAAGCCGTGACTCCTTGGTTAACCGGGTATGGAGGCGTAGCCGACATGCCCGGTAGTGCATAGACTCAACGCAGGCACCGCGAAGCGTGTGCCTCGTGCCAAAACCGCTATATAGAACATCCGCGAGGCACACGCTTCGCGGTGCATGCCATCTATCCCGACCTGACCCCGCATGTCGGCTGCGCCTCCATACGGGGTTAACCAATGAACCACGGCT
>CANRZQ010000321.1 GCA_947644475.1 uncultured Muribaculaceae bacterium | reverse complement strand
TCATCACCCCGGAGAACTACCTCGACGCCGCCGCCCAACTTGCCCAATACCACCGCGAATTCCTCGGCCAGGATGTAGTTGTGGCTACACAGGAGCAAATTTTCAATGAATTCTCATCGGGCACTCCGGCTGTTAACGCCTACCGCCGCTTTGCCAAGATGCTCTACGACCGCGACCCCGCGCGGTTAAAGAACATACTGCTTTACGCCGCCGCAAGCACCGACTTCCGCGGAATCACACGCACCGACGCCGACCGCCTGCTCACATTCCAGACCGACCGGCTCATGGAAGACGTCCGCCTCGAGCCTACATGCTACTCGTCAGACGCATGGTTCGGAATGCTCGAGTCCGACTACAACCATGCGGCTCTCTACGCCCAGAAAACGCCTGTCGCCGTAGGACGCCTTCCTATCCGAAACATAAACCAGGCATGGCAGGTAAACGAGAAAATACGCCGCTACCTGGCCAATCCGCCAAGTCCCGACATGTACTCACGCGCTATCGTCGTGGCCGACGCCGGCGACAATGCCGTACATGAATCCCAGTCGAACCTCATCACCGACGTGTTCCGCAAAACCTCCGATGCTTTCTCCGTGGCCTTGCTATGCAAAGCCGGGCTCCCGCAGGACAACAAAGGCGAATATCTGAAAACACAAATAAAGAAGGAACTATTCCGGGGCTGCGGATTCTTCGACTATTCCGGACACGCCAACGGCATCGAACTCTCCTCCCAGGCCCTGTGGTCGTCGGCCCTGGCCCAATCAACGCCCTATTCCGCTCCCGGCATATTCATGTTCTCCACTTGCTCGGCCTTCTGCATGCCATCCAACTTCGCAAGCATCGCCGAGGCATGCGCCCTCGCGCCCGAAGGCGGCTCGATAGCCTCGATTGGCGCCTCGGTATCGGTCTACCTTGAATATAACATCCTTTACAATCTCGCCCTCACAAACGCTTACGTCAACGCCCGCAACGGCTGGACCATAGGCGATCTCATGCGCGATGCCCGTCAACGGATGCTCGACGACAGCACCGTCTCTTCCGCCATACTCATCAACACCATTGCATACAATCTGGCCGCCGACCCTGCCCTCCCCATGGTAGTGGCTTCCGACAAAGTGCTCGTTGAATCTGTCGACGGCTCCGACGCATCGGCAGAAAAAATCATCCTCTACCCCGGAAAGAAAGCCTCCTTCTCGGGCGCGATCACCGATGCCGGTGGCAATGTCCTTTCCGGATTCAACGGCAAAATCGACATCGCCATCTACGAGGCTCCGGAAGAAACAAACTCGCAAGAGTTCGACCAATATGGCAACGCCCAGCCCGTGACCCTCGACCACACCATCCTCACAGCCGCTTCGGCCGATGTTGTCGACGGCTTGTTCTCTGCATCTGTGGCCGTGCCTGTCACCGACCGCCCCGGACTGAGAAACCGCGTGGTATTCACTGCTGTCCCCTCCGATAATTCCGGCGCGGCCATGGGCGCGCTTTCCAACATCTCCATTGCAGATTTCGACCCCGAGAAAGCCGAATTCGACAATTCAGTTCCCGAAATCACCGAATTCTACATCAACTCACCCGAAACAGCCGATGGCGATGTAGTGGCAGCCGCCTCCTCTGTCCATGCCGTGCTATCCGCACCCAACGGCCTCTGCCTGTCGGAAAATAAAATCGGACTCACGCCCATGCTCATCCTCGACGGCACGACTTCTTTCCCCAACATCAAATCCTACATCACCCCGGCAGGAGACACCGCCATGCAACTCGACATGCCGCTGAGCGGCATAGCCCCCGGCCGCCACACCCTCGTGCTCGCCGTGTCCGACATTGCCGGCGCACGCGTGCGCAAGTCTTTCTCCTTCGTCGTGGCAGATGCCCCGCTCGAAGGCACAATAAGCACTGACTCCCCGACAGCATCCACCTCGGCAACATTCACAATCAACATTCCCGGCCACGAGATTGCCGAAGGCTACCTCGCCATCACCAACGCAGCCGGCGAGCATATCGCCTCTGTGCCGTTCTCCGGCAACGAGGCATCCTGGGATCTCACCGACTCCGACGGAAATCCCGTAACCGACTCCACCTGCCATGTATCGGCGCGCTTCATCACCACATCATCATTTGCAGGCCACACCCCGGCCATATCTATTACCGCCATACGCTAATACCTACCACCAAAATTTCAAAAAAAATGAACATTCTTAAATCCGCCGCCATAATCCTCGCGCTTGGCGTTGCCTCAACAGCAATGGCTGTGCCGGCACGCCGCGTCACCACCACCGTGACCCAGCCCGACGGCTCCCAACTCACCCTCACAGCGGCAGGCGACGAGTTCACCCACTTCTTTCTCACCGACGATGGCAACGCCGTGGCACGCGGCAAAAACGGCGCTTACTATTTTGCCGAGCCCTCCGAAAACGGAATAATCCCCTCCCCTATACTCGCTTCCGGAAGCAATCGCCGCACTGCGGCCCAGAATGAATTCCTCTCGACCCTCGACCGCCGCAAACTCAGCCAAGCCATCGACGCCCGAAGGTTGGCCAAAACCGCGCGCCACAACAAAAGCCGCGCCGCTTCCGATGTGCAGCAAAGCATCAGCGACGACCCCTCGTCTACAATGGGCCTGCTCAACAGTTCGTTTCCGCGTTTCGGAAAAGTGCGCACCATCGTAATCCTCGTTGAATTCGCCGACAAGAAATTCTCTATCGAGAACCCCAACGCC
>CANRZQ010000320.1 GCA_947644475.1 uncultured Muribaculaceae bacterium | reverse complement strand
TGTAAAAATAGTTGGGCGGATTATCTGTAATTCAAAAATTATTCTTAACTTTGCGCCTGAAATTCAAATGTCAATATCGGAGGATTACATTCTTATATCCGTAACCTCTTGATTGTTACTATTATTGTATGTGCAGTTGAGGCTTGGCGGCCCGCTCCATAGCAATGTGTTTTTTAATCGAATCATAACCAATTTTAGTACCATACTGACCTTCGACATGGCACGTTGTCATGTTGAGGGGAAATAAAGAATTGTTACAAAGTTGTGAAAAAATGTTCTATTTTTTGAATTAAGATAGAATTATAATTTGGAAAACGGTTAATTTTGCAGCCGGTTTCCATGTCCCGGATTTCCGGGCTTACGTTTCATCACGAATAACACAGCAAATTACATATTTTAATGAAACTCAGAACGCTTATCCTTTCTGCCGCTGTCGCCATGCTCGCCTCGTGCTCCGCGCCCAAAGACATTGTATATTTCCAGGACGTGCAGCGTGGCTCGGAATTCACATCTAATAATTCCGCAAAAATCAAGATTCAGCCAAAAGACCAGTTGCGTATCATTGTATCCACATCCGACAACCGTCTTACCGAGCAGTTTAACCTCTCGGCAGGCACCAATTCTTCCACTCTTGGCACCGGAGGCCAGGGTATTGGTTACACTGTAGATTCGGCTGGCGACATAGTGTTCCCCGTGCTTGGCGAAATCCCCGTGGCCGGAATGACTCGTGAGCAGGTGGCCGACTATATCCGTCAGGAATTGATTGGACGCGACCTTGTCAAGGATCCCGTGGTGATTGTCCAGTTCATGAACCTTTCCGTGGCAGTGCTCGGCGAGGTTAAGAGCCCCGGACGCGTGCCCATTGAAAAGGATAAGATTACAATCCTCGACGCCATTGCCGATGCCGGCGACCTCACGATCGACGGCGAGCGCACCAACGTGAAGATTATCCGCACGGAAGGCGCAAAAGAAAGTGTATATGAAGTGGACCTCACTGATGCTAACTCGGTGTACAACTCTCCGGTGTTCTATCTCCAGCAGGACGATGTGGTGTATGTTACGCCCAACAACAAGGCCCGCCGCGGCTCTACCGTCAACGGCAACACTCTCCAGACTTACGGTTTCTGGATGTCGCTCGCCACATTCCTCATGTCAATCGGCGTTCTCGTATTCAAATAATATATAAGGCAAAGGAAGGCAAACAGGAAAGAAGATAGTTCGAATCTTCCCAACTCCCCAACTTCCCCAATATCCCAACTCTTCCAAATATGCAAATAGTCGACTCCAAAACAGCGTCTGTTGCCGCTTCGCCCGCGCCTGCCGCGCGTCAGCAGCAAAACGATTCGTTCAATATAATGGACATCGTGAGTGTATGTGTCCGCAACTGGTACTGGTTCGTCATATCGCTTGCCGTGTGTCTTGGCATAGGCCTTTACTATGTGCTTACAACTCCGCCGGTCTATACCCGCTCGGCCGCCATCCTTCTTAAAGACTCGAAGTCGTCGGGTGGGGGATATGGCGGTTCGGAAGCCGACGCTTTCCAGGACATGGGCCTGTTTAACACGTCGACTAACCTTACCAACGAAATTTTGGCCATCGAGGCTCCCGACCTCATGTCGGAAGTGGTGCGCCGTCTGCATCTCGACGTAAGTTACACTGCACCCGGCCGCTTCCACCCCATCACCCTCTACGGACTCACACAGCCTGTGGCGGTAGAGTTTATCGACCTTGACCCGGCCGGCACCGCGTCGTTCGACCTCCGTATCAAAGACGGAAAATACACTATCGACGACTTCCGCCTCAATAACGAAAAAATAGAGCATGCGCCTGTCGATGCCGCTGTAAACGACACTGTGGCAACTCCCGTGGGCCGTGTTTTCATCGCTCCCCATCAGGGATTCCGCGACGGTCTCGACGTGGAGATGACTGTCA
Source organism: uncultured Muribaculaceae bacterium (assembly GCA_947644475.1). Classification (GTDB taxonomy): domain Bacteria; phylum Bacteroidota; class Bacteroidia; order Bacteroidales; family Muribaculaceae; genus CAG-873. The sequence continues at coordinate 791 of CANRZQ010000320.1, read as the reverse complement.
AGAAAAGCCCCATCTCGGCAGTGCGTCCCGCTTTCTCCGCCGGCCTGTCGGTGGCTCACCTCAATGAAAAATCGTCAATCATCAACCTTTCCTACCGCGACGTATCCACTCAGCGTGCCGACGATATTCTCAACTATGTAATCAATATATATAATGAGAACTGGGTGAAGGACAAAAACCAGATAGCCGTGTCGACATCAATGTTTATCAACGACCGCCTTGGAGTCATTGAATCGGAACTTGGCAATGTCGACTCAGACATCTCCGACTACAAATCGGAGCACCTTATCCCCGACGTTGGCGCGGTGGCATCAATGTATATGTCGCAGGCGCAGGAAGCACAGGCAGGCATCAAGGACCTCAACAACCAGTTGTACATGGCCCGCTATATCCGCAACTATCTCTCCAATGCCGCCAACTCCAATCAGGCTCTCCCGGTATCGTCAGGCGTGCAGTCGCTGAACATATCGTCGGAAATATCGACATATAACACAGCCCTGGCCGAACGCAACTCTCTCGTTGCTGCATCTTCCGAGGCCAACCCCCTTGTTCAGGAAATGGACCGCAATCTTGCCGGACTCCGTTCTGCCCTCCTTTCGTCTATCGACAACCAGATTCTTGCCATCAACGCGCAGATTCACACCCTTCAAAGTTCGTCAGGCCAGGCCACCGCTCAGATAGCGTCCAACCCCAAGCAGGCCAAATATCTCCTCTCCGTCGAACGCCAGCAGAAAGTGAAAGAGTCGCTCTATCTCTACCTCCTTCAGAAACGCGAGGAAAACGAACTGTCC
>CANRZQ010000319.1 GCA_947644475.1 uncultured Muribaculaceae bacterium | reverse complement strand
CCCAAGAGCCATCCTCTTTCTGAGTGGCTTTGAGCATAACCGACTGGAGGTCGGAACCGGCGTCGGGCTCGGTGAGGTCCATCGACATTGTCTCTCCTGCGCATACGCGGGGGATGAAACGCGAGCGCTGGTCATCGTTTCCGAATTCATAAAGCGTCTCGGCGCAGTCTTGAAGGCCCCAGAGGTTTTCAAAACCGGTATCGGCGCGGCTCACGATGTCGGCAGCCATGATATAGGGGGTGATGGGGAAATTGAGACCACCGAAACGGCGAGGCATAGCCATACCCATCAGGCCGGCCTTGCGGCAAAGGTCGAGATTGACCTCGGTGCCGGGGGCATAAGTCACACGGCCGTTGGCCACTGTGGGACCGTCATGGTCGACCGACTCGGCGTTTTCGGCAATAGTGGTGCCGCATATTTCGCCTACGATTTCGAGCACTCGCTGATAGTTGTCCATCGCGTCCTCGAAGTTGAGGGGAGCGTAATCGAATTTGTCGGCGTCGGAGAAGTTGCGTTCTTTGAGTTCAACAATCTTACGCATCATCGGATGTTCCAGATGATGTTTCAGGTCGGGATTGTCTGTATAGAAATTAGCCATGGCGTGGTCTACTTGGAATTTTTCTTATAATATTTGATGAGTTTGGGCACGACATCCTCCATGTTGCCGGTGATCACATAATCGGCGATTGTGTTAATCGGGGCATTGGGGTCATTGTTAATGGAGATGATTATCGAACTTTCCTGCATGCCGGCGATATGCTGAATCTGGCCGGAGATACCGCAGGCAATGTAAAGTTTGGGGCGGACGGTAACGCCGGTCTGGCCGATCTGACGCTCATGTTCGATGTATCCGGCGTCGACAGCCGCACGCGATGCGCCTACTTCGGCTCCGAGGGTGCTGGCAAGGTCGAAGAGCAACTGGAAGTTTTCTTTCGAGCCTACACCGTAGCCGCCGGCAACGATGATAGGAGAATTCTTGATGTTGACTTTCGACTTTTCGATATGACGGTCGATAATCTCAACCACGAAATCGGCATCGGAAACATACTTCTTGGGGTCGAGGTTGATAACAGTGCCCTTATGGTCGGGATTGAGAATTTCTTTTTTCATCACGCCCTCGCGCACGGTGGCCATCTGGGGACGACATTCGGGGTTGACGATTGTAGCCACGATGTTGCCGCCGAAAGCAGGACGAATCTGAAGAAGGAGGTCCTTGTATTCTTTGCCGGATTTAGCGTCGGTGTGGTCGCCGATTTCGAGCGATGTGCAGTCGGCGGTAAGGCCGGAGTGGAGACACGATGAAACGCGGGGACCAAGGTCGCGGCCAATGCAAGTGGCGCCCATAAGGCATATCTGCGGCTTGATTTCGCGGAACAGGTTGATGAGCACGGCAGCATGCGGGTTAGACGTATAGGGGAAAAGACGGGAATCTTCCACCTTATATACCACGTCGGCACCGTAGGGGAAAATCTGGTCTTCTACACCATTGAGTTTGTCGCCGATAACGAGCGCCTCAAGTTTTACACCGAGACGGTCGGCGAGCACACGGCCCTTGGTAAGGAGTTCGAGGCTTACATCAGCAATGCGTCCTTCGTCGAACTCGCAATATACTACCAAATTGTTATTGTCCTTTGTAACATCGCCGGCTACCGCCTCGGTCGATGTCGTTGAATTTAGTTTGTCTGACATATTATTAGAGGGCATTAGCCGATTGTGTGGTTGGCGATGAGGTCCTTCACGAGCGCTTCAATCTGCTCGTCGTTATTTTCGAGACGCAGGCTTTCCTTGGCGGTGAACACCACGTTTTCGATTTGCTTCACTTTTGTAGGCGAGCCGGGAAGTCCGATCTGCTCGGGGTCGGCCTCTACGAAAGCGGCACCCCACTCCTGAAGGTTGAGGTAGGGACGTGCTTCGACAAAAGCCTGCATTTCTTCGGAAAGTTTGGCTTTTTCCGAGGGAGACACAGCATATTTGTATTTCATCACGCGCTTGGCGTTGCGAGGACGACATTCAGCAGCCGAACCGTTGACCGTGACTACGCAAGGGAGCGGAGCCTTTACAGTCTCCACACCGTGCTCGAGACGGCGTTTTACGGTGATGTGACCGTTGGCCAGGTCTACTATTTCCTCTGCATATGTCACCTGGGGTATTCCAAGTTTCTCGGCGATTTGCGGACCAACCTGGGCAGTGTCGCCGTCGATTGCCTGACGGCCGCCAAGGATGAGATCGTAGTTGCCAAACTTCTTCACGGCCTGGGCCAGCGAATAGGATGTGGCAAGTGTATCGGCACCGCCGAGGGCGCGGTCGGTAAGAACAATGCCGCTGTCGGCGCCGCGGAAAATGGCTTCGCGGATCACTTCGGCGGCACGGGGGAGACCCATAGTGAGGATGGTGACCGTTGTCCCGGGATTGGCTTCTTTTATACGGAGAGCCTGCTCAAGGGCATTGAGGTCTTCCGGATTGAAGATAGCAGGGAGGGCGGCGCGGTTGATGGTGCCGTCTTCCTTCATGGCATCTTTGCCCACGTTGCGGGTGTCGGGCACCTGCTTGGCAAGCACAATGATGTTAAGACTCATATTTATGTTTAATTTAGTTTTTTGCAAAAATACGCCACAAAGTTAGCACTTTTTGCCGAAACGACAAATTATCTAATGTAAAACTTTGCAAACGAAGTCGAAAACAGCAACTTCCGCTATCTTATGAAATCGTCAAACTGGCCGGCGGTTGCCTCATAAGAATATGCC
>CANRZQ010000318.1 GCA_947644475.1 uncultured Muribaculaceae bacterium | reverse complement strand
CATCCGCACTCGCCCGATACGGCATAGACGGAGCGGTGGGAATGTATAGCGGTGTCTTCAACAATCCGTTCATGATATGGGGAAGATATAGGAAACGCTTATTTAAAACCACCCTCACCGTTTCATTTCAATTCCACCACACTCAAATGGACAGTGCGCACGCCGCCCGCATCCTTGATTTATTGCAGCATGAGATTAACGCTATCCACTGATATTGCAATTATTACTTGCCGCTAAACCATAAATCGCTCTCGACATACACTTTTCCTCTCTTTTCTAAATTGTCGCAGAGCGACAATCTCTATGGTAAGAGGGTGTATCAAAAGGATGTTTATGCCGATATTGTAGGGACGCACGGCTCGTGCGTCCGTATATAAATAATTTATTATCAATTAAATACCCATATAAATTCCCGGACGCACGAGCCGTGCGTCCCTACACCGTGATTTCATTAACTTTTTTATCAGGCATACTTACTGTTGAATGCCGACATCTCCAAATAGCCACAAAAGTCATTACATCAAGGGGCTAAACTTCAAAAAAAATAGTACCTTTGCTGTTGGATAGGCGAAGGCTTATCCTGACATTTTAAGAACAAGCCTGTATAGCTAAATAGACTATGAGTAAAGAAATCTTATATATCCTGCTTCCGGATTTTGCAGAACATGAGATGGTGTATCTTGCCCAGGCGGTTGCCTCCGATGAGTATGCCCTGAAAGAGAATCCGAAATATGTCAACAAGATTGTCGCTCCGACATTGGAGCCGGTCAAATCAATAGGCGGTTTCCGCATGTTGCCTGATTATTCGTTTGACACGATGCCCGAAGATTACGCCGCTCTTGTTCTTGTTGGCGGTTTCGGATGGGCCACGCCCATTGCCGACAAAGTTGTGTCCATAGTCAAGCACGCCATCGAAGAAGGAAAAATTGTCGGAGCCATCTGCAACGCCGCTTCTTTCATGGCGAAGCATGGTTTTCTCAATGGCATCAGGCACACAGGCAACGGCCTTGACCAGTTAAAGATATGGGGCGGTGAGAACTACACCAACCCCGGCAAGTATGTCAATGCACAGGCCGTCTCGGATGCTAACATTGTGACGGCCAACGGGTCGGCTACGCTTGAATTTGCCAAGGAATTGTTGTTGCTGCTTGAAAACGACACCCCGGAGCGAATCGAGATGTACTATCAGTTCAACAAGCAGGGTTTCTGCGCATTATTCAAATAGATAAGACAATGAAAGACAAGATACTTCAATTAAGACAGAATTGTATAGCCCTCGACATTGAGGGTAAGGCTAAGTATAAACTATGCGGTACCCGGTTCGGAGGTAAACCCGATGTGCCGGATGGCTTCATTTGGCCTCGATTCGAGTGCGAGGACGAGGACGGTGTGATTGCCAACCGCCCATTGTCGTTTATGGTGCAGTTCAACTGTGAGGATTTGGCAAAATATGATTCAGAACGCTTGCTCCCTGATCACGGGCTGCTCTCTTTATTCTATGAGATGGATAGCCAACGCTGGGGCTTTGATCCGAAGGACAAAGGTTGTGCCCGCGTATTTTGGTTCGAGGAGACCTCCGCATTAGCCCCTGCGGAATTTCCGGACGATCTGGAAGACGACTTCAAATTTCCTATGGTGAGGGTAAAAATGGAGAAAGGGGTCTCATTCCCTTCCGAAGATGATTTTAACGTAATTTTCCCCGGGGAGAATGAGAACGATGAGTTTGAAGATGCATTCAAACAAGCCACCGGAACAGCGGTTTATGATGCAGGGGGCGGTTCTCAGTTGCTTGGTTGGCCCGATGTGATTCAAGGCACAATGTTTGACGAATGTGAGTTCGTAACACAAGGCTATTACATGGGAAACCCTGAAGGATATGCTGTAATTACAGAGGCAATACGCAAAGAGGTTGAACAGACGGCCCATGAAAGATGGAGATTGCTTTTGCAATTAGACACTGTTGAATGCGGTGATTTTGAACTGATGTTCGGCGATTGCGGCCATCTTTATTTCTATATCACAAAGGATGACTTGAAAGAGAGACGGTTCGACAATATTTGGCTTATATCCCAATGTTGCTGATAAAGGCAACTATTGTCATTTAAGAAGAATCAAGAAAATGAAAAATAAAATGGATATGAAGGCAATTCGGTTTTGCCGGATAATGCAGTATGTATTTGCTGCAATTGCAGTGATGGCGTTTATACGGTCGTGTTTCGATGGCTTCAATTCTCTTGCGCCTATGTCTTGCGTAGCGACAGCATCGGCAGCATCAATAATATTCGGACGCAGGGTGCGTCAACTTACCGCTAATAATTCAAAAGATTGAACTATGTTCATAGCGATTCTTACATACAAGAAACCTCTGAGTGAGGTTGACAAATATCTTCAGGCTCACCGCGATTATCTTGCCGAGCACTATGCCATTGGAGATTTCATCGCATCGGGACCGCAGAATCCGCGCATCGGTGGTGTGATAATGATAAAAGCCGCCGACCGCGAGGCTGTCAACACTATTATCTCGCAAGACCCATTTAATATCAATGGCATCGCCGACTATCGGATAGTAGAATTTACTCCTACAATGTTCTGCGATGAGTCTTTACAAACACTCCTGTAATTTTTCGCAACGAAGGTGTGTCAAAAGACCAAAGGTAGGGACGTACGGCCCGTGCGTCCGGGAATCATATATGTATTTGACTGATAGTCAATTGCCCATCTGCGGACGCACGAACCGTGCGTCCCTACAATCTCGG
>CANRZQ010000317.1 GCA_947644475.1 uncultured Muribaculaceae bacterium | reverse complement strand
TGGCCAACGAATACGACTTCCAGTGGGCGGCGATTCTTGCCGAGAATCTGGCAAAATGGGGCGTTCCGGCACTTGTATCGCGCGGCGATACATCTCGTCTGCGCCGCCTGCCCGGCATGTTCGACATTGCAGTAGTCGACGCACCATGCTCAGGCGAAGGCATGATGCGGAAGGATGCCAAGGCCGTAGAGCAATGGTCGACACACCTTGTAGGGCAATGCGCATCGCTCCAGCGCGAGATTCTTGCAAACGTGTGGGAAGCCATCCGCCCCGGCGGCTTCCTCATTTACAGCACCTGCACGTTCAATCCTGACGAGAACGAGCGCAACCTTGCCTGGATTGCGTCGGAACTTGGCGGCGACGTCATCAGCATCCCGGCCCTCGACATTCACCCGGAAATAGCCGGAGCAGTCGAAGGGTCGCTGCCTTGCTACCGTTTCATTCCCGGGCGTGTTCCCGGCGAAGGCCTGTTCCTGTCGGTTGTACAAAAACAAGGAGACGCCACTACATCGTCTCCGTCAATGCCCAAACAAAAAAAGGACCGCCACAAACAGGAATTGCCGACCGAGATAACCCGCTGGCTCGAAGGCAACATGGAGTTTGAGGCCATCGACGGCGAGATATATGCCCTGCCTGCCGATAACGTGCAATTCTACCGCTCTGTTGCCGCGCAACTGTCGTGTCCCGCGCCCGGGCTTCACGTCGCCACTGTAAAAGGCCGCGACATAATCCCGTCGCAGCCCCTCGCCCTGTCCACCGCCCTGCGCCGCGGAGCATTTCCGGAAGCCGACATCAGCCTTGACGAGGCCCTTGCCTATCTCCGCCGCGAGGCCGTGACGCTCCCCGACTCCGCTCCACGCGGTTTTGTCCTGCTCACCTACCGCGGCCGTCCGCTCGGTTTTGTAAAAAATCTCGGCCGTCGCTCCAACAACCTCTATCCGCGCCATTGGCGCATCCTCTCCCGCCAATAAAAAGCGACTCGCGGACGCACGAGCCGTGCGTCCCTACATCCTTTATAACTTATACTTTATAGAAAATGGCTGTTATCCTTAATATAGAAACATCAACCAACGTATGCTCCGTGGCGCTCTGCGCCGAGGGCATGGTCCTGACTCATTTTGAAGACTTCGAGGGCCGCAACCACGCCGCGCTCCTGTCGGGCTTCATCAAGCGATGCCTCGATTTCCTTGCCGAAAAAGAACTCAAACTCGATGCCGTGGCCGTGTCTATGGGCCCGGGCAGTTACACCGGCCTGCGCATAGGCCTGAGCGAGGCCAAGGGTCTCGCCTACGCGCTCGACATCCCTCTCATCGGCATATCCACCCTCAAACTCATGGCCGTGTCGGTGATGTTCTCCGGCGTCGACCTCCCCGACGACGCTATTTTCGTGCCTATGATCGACGCCCGCCGCATGGAAGTGTACACAGCCGCTTTCGACATGGCTCTTGCCGATATCATGGCTCCCCGTCCCCTTATCCTCGACGAGAACTCTTACGCCGACCTGCTCTCGACAGGCCGCCCCGTGCTTTTCTTCGGCAACGGCATGGAGAAGGCCATCGAAGTGCTCCGCTCGCCAAATGCGCGGTTTGTACACGACGTGAACCCTCTGGCCGTGGACATGCTCGCCTTGGCCGACCTCGCATATTCACGCCGCGAATTTATCGACCTGGCATACTCCGTGCCCGAATACCTTAAAGATTTCCAGGCCACCACACCCAAGAACAAGGTTATTTGACCTTATTGAAATCTTTCAAAAACAGGACACGCTTGTTTTTGGCAAACTTGCGGAAATCGGCCGTGCCCGGATGCCCCGGATATGGCGTGCAGAACATCTTGTCAGACTCGTAGCAGTTGTGCCAGACAAGCGCATAGGCTATCTTATATTTCTTCAACTGCGGCAGCAGCGAGCGCATAAACCAGTTTGAGTCCGGCAAAGAAATATAACCGGTCTCTGTCAAGGCCGCAACCTTGCCATGCTCACGCGCCGCGCGCACAGCCGAGCCAAGCCGAAGAGCCATTCGGTCGGCAAACTTTCTGCCGGCATCAGCCTCATTGCTGTAATAGAGGTCGCAGCCCATCACATCCACATATCCGTCGCCGGGATAACGCTCGATATAGTCGGCATAATCCTCTATTGTGTCGGGACTGTAAACCCACAGGACATTATCGACTCCCTTCCGGTCGAACACCTCCCGGGTCAGCCGCCACAGCCGCACATACTCATCCTTGGCGCATTGGTTCTTGCCCCACCAGAACCAGCCGCCCGTATGCTCGTGCCACGGCCGGAACAGCACCGGAATTCGGTTGCCGTCGGCATCGCGGAAACTTCCTATCATGTCGGCCGCCATCCCTATCCATTTCACAAGCGTGTCAGTCAACGCCCGGCTGGCAAAAACCTGCCGAAGCGTCATGCCGTCGCCAAGATCCTTCGACGAGCCGTGAGTAGCCGGGTTGGCGCAATGCCACGACACAGTATTCACGCCACCCCTGCCGTGGTGCTCCGCCACCTTCTGCCGCATCTCGTCGAACCATACCCAGTACGACGTATGGCCCGTGTCCTCCTCAATCCCGATAAAATCCCAGCCCACAACAGCGGGATAGTCGCCCACAGCCGAAAACACATCCGACGAATCGGCATCATGCTTCCAGTAACGGCCAAACGACAAATCGTCCTGGTGCCCGAAAGCCACCCGGCCCGACCGCTCCACTGCTTCAAGCCGCCTGAGCAAGCGTTGAGCCTCAGAGTCGGCAGGCTTCTGC
>CANRZQ010000316.1 GCA_947644475.1 uncultured Muribaculaceae bacterium | reverse complement strand
AACTGCGCGCCAACTATTACAACTTCTACACCGACCGCCGCTGGGGCGACGCCGCCACCTACGACCTCACATTCAACTCCGCACTGCTCCCCATCGACGAAATCGCCGACCTCGTGATAGCCTACCTCAACCGACGCCTCAGCCACTGACCCCACACTCCGGCATATGAAAAAATATCTCCTCCTGCTCGCCATCGTCTCCGCATCGCTATGCGCCCCCGGCCAGACATTCACCGAAAAATGGAACGACTTCCACAAGCGCACCGAATTTTTCGACTCAAATGGCCGGCTCACAGGCTACAAGAAATGGAACGACTTCCACAAACGCATGGAATTTTTCGATGCTAACGGCAAACTCCTGCGCACAGAAAAGCAGAACGACTTCTACGGCCGCACCGAGACACGCGACAGCAAAGGCAACCTCGAATCTACCCGCAGCCATAACAGTTTCCATAACCGCGAGGACATCAAGGACGCCAACGGCCGCCTCATCGGCTATAAGAAGTGGAACGATTTCCACAAACGCTACGACGTGTTCGACGCCTCCGGCCGCCTTGAAGGCTACTACAAATGGAACGATTTCCACAACCGCTGGGAATATCACAAAAAATAGCATTTTCGCAATCCTAAGAAGCCTAAGAAGCATAGGAGTCCTATGATTTCTAAGCCTCCTATTTCTGTGCCATTGCCACCTTTCACTAATTTTTTCTTGATACTCCTAATTTTTTAGTTGCATAATTAAAATATTAGTTATATCTTTGCGGTGTAAACTAAAAATAATCTGCCGTAATGAAAAAACTTTCCGAACGTGAAGAAGAAATAATGGGCATCCTCTGGAGCCGTGGCCCTATGTTTGTGCGCGATATTGTGGAGGCCATGCCCGAGCCGCGTCCGCATTTCAACACCGTGGCCACCTTCCTCAAAGGCCTCGAGACCAAGGGCTGGGTCGCCAAGGAAATGCTCGGCAACGCCAACCGATTCCGCGCCGTAAGGCAACTCGAGCCCTACCGCGAGCAGTCGCTCAAAAGCATGATAAGCCGCTTCTTCGGAGGGTCGACGTTCAGCCTTGTGTCCACCCTTACGCGAAACGAGGAAATTTCCGCCGATGAATTGCGCGAACTCATCGACATGATTGAAAAGAAGAAATGATGGGACCCCTCGCACAATATGCCCTGCACGTGGCCCTGATGCTGGCGGCGTTCTGCCTGGTCTACCGGTGGACGCTCTCGTCGGCCACCTTCCACCGCTTCAAACGGGCGGTGCTCCTGTGCGGAATCCTGCTGTCGTTCCTTGCCGGGCCTTTGCTGTCGCCTGCGGAGGAATCGGAGCCGTCGGCAGAGGCGCAAGTAGCGGCCATGCGCGCCGAAGTGGCCGCCCTGTCGGAATCGCCCCTGCCTGTATGGCCAAAGGCTGTGGCAGCAGCCTACCTCATTGGGGTGGCCGTGGCAGCCGCCGCGACGCTCCGCTCAGCCCTGAGCATCGCAAGAATAATCAGACGCGGACGCAAAGAGCCCTCCGCCGGCCATACGATAGTATTCACCGGACGCGAAGACATCTCTCCATTCAGCTGGGGGCGGTATATCGTTGTGCCCGAGAGCACCTCGGCCGCCGACCGGCCCATGATCGCAGAGCATGAGAAATGCCACCTGCGCCATCTCCATTGGGTCGACCTCGCCATAGCGCAGTTCACAGTAGTGTTCAATTGGTTCAACCCGGCGGCGTACATGCTCATGCGCGAGATTCAGGATGTGCACGAATACGAAGTCGACGCCGAGATCATATCGCGCGGCCACGATGCCCGCGAGTATCAGTTCCTGCTGCTGCGCAATGCCGCCGGCCAGGCATTCCCACGCATGGCCAATGGCCTGAGCCACTCGCGGCTGAAAGCGCGTATCGCCATGATGGCGCGCCGCCCCAGCCGCAGCCGCCGCGCAATATGCGCCGCCCTCGTTGTCCCGGCGCTCTTCGGCGTGGCCTCAGCAGTTGACCACACTCCGCTGTCGGCCCACCTTGCCTCGGTAGGCAATGCTGTCATAGCCGGCACCCCCGCCGCCGGCCTGCGCTATTACACAGCCATAGATGCCGGCGGAAACCCTACCCACGGCATATCATATGTATCGGATTACGGCGACACCAACGTGAGCATGACAGTGCCCGCAGGCGCGCCCGATCCTAAAATCTACATCAACCGCCACATCGCCACACGCGCCGACCTGTCGGCCCTCGACGCCCGCGCCGTCGATTTCGTGCTCGCCGACAACACGCACAACCGCTTTGTGGTAAAGACAAAGTAATCATAACATCATTATAATCAATCTATTAACTTTCCGCCTATGGCAGAAAGAGGCCCTTTCTATGCCTTAACCAATGCAATAATTATGAAAACTTCAATCCTCACCCTCATCGCCGCCATGTGCGCCGCCACGGCCACAGCGCAGACCGACACGATAGCCGCCGACACAGCCCCACAACTTCAACTAAACGAGGTGGTGGTAACAGGACGCCGCCCCGCCCTGCGCCAGAAAGACGGCAAACTCGTCTATATCGTAAAAAACGACCCTTACAGCCAAGGGCTCGACGGCATGCAAGTGCTCGGCCGCATCCCGCGAGTGTCGGCGTCCGACGGCAACGTGTCGGTGGCCGGCAAAGGCAACGTGCGCTATATCATCGACGGCATCCTGATGGAACTCGACGCCGCGGCCATGAAAGCACGCCTGCAAAACATCCGCGCCGAGAATATCGAGAAAATCGAACTCATCACCACCCCTCC
>CANRZQ010000315.1 GCA_947644475.1 uncultured Muribaculaceae bacterium | reverse complement strand
AGGTCGACTCCGTGCTTATCGACGACGCCCGTACCCCGCTCATCATCTCCGGTCCCGTACCCAAAGGCGACGACCAATATTTCGACCAATACAAGCACAATGTCGAAAACGTTGTCAAGGCTCAGCAACGCCTTTTCGTGCAGACTTTCAACGAAGCAAAACGCCTTATCGAATCCGACGACAAGGATAAGCGCAAGGAAGGTGCAATGCTCCTGTTCCGCTGCTACAAGGCCCTGCCCAAAAACAACCAGCTCATAAAGTTCCTCTCGCTCGAAGGCATGAAGAACATTCTTCTCGAGACCGAAGCCTACTACATGCAGGACAACAACCGCGAGATGCCCAAGGTGACCGACCCCCTCTATTTCGTAATCGACGAAAAGAACCGCTCGGTCGAACTCACCGACAAAGGCATCGACGAACTCACCGGCTCGGCCGAAGATCCCCAGTTCTTCGTCCTCCCCGACATCGCATCGCAACTCTCCGAACTCGAACACATCGAGAACCTCGAGGAGCGTCAGCAGCGCAAGGACGAACTCATGCAGAACTACGCCATAAAGGCCGAACGCGTCCACACCGTAACCCAGCTCCTCAAAGCATACACGCTCTTCGAAAAAGACGTGGAATATGTAATCGACGACGGAAAAATCAAAATCGTCGACGAGCAGACCGGCCGCATCATGGAAGGACGCCGCTACTCCGACGGCCTGCACCAAGCCATCGAAGCCAAGGAAAACGTGAAAGTGGAAGCCGCCACCCAGACTTTCGCCACAATCACCCTCCAGAACTACTTCCGCATGTACCATCGCCTCGCCGGCATGACCGGTACCGCCATAACCGAGGCCGGCGAATTCTGGGACATCTACAAACTTGATGTAGTTACAATCCCCACCAACAAACCCATTGCCCGCGTCGACCTCAACGACCGCATCTACCGCACCCGCGGCGAAAAATACGATGCCGTAATCGCTGAAATCGAACGCCTCCACGCTCTCGGACGCCCCGTGCTCGTCGGCACCACATCTGTCGAAATCTCCGAGAAACTCTCCCGCATGCTCCAGATGCGCCGCATCGACCACAATGTGCTCAACGCCAAACTCCACCAGAAGGAAGCCGACATCGTGGCTCTCGCAGGCAAGGAAGGCGCCGTGACCATCGCCACCAACATGGCCGGCCGCGGTACCGACATCAAACTCTCAAAAGCCGTCAAGGAAATTAAAGACCGCGAGATCGAAGCCGGCAAGGAAGTCGGCGGCCTCGCAATCATAGGCACCGAGCGCCACGAATCGCGCCGTGTCGACCGCCAGTTGCGCGGCCGTTCAGGCCGTCAGGGCGACCCCGGCTCATCCGTCTTCTTCGTATCCTTCGAAGACCCCTTGATGCGTATGTTCGCCTCCGACAAGGTAATGAAATTCATGGACCGCATGGGTTGGGAAAAAGGCGAGCCAATCGAAGGCAAAATGGTGTCGAACGCCATCGAGAAAGCCCAGAAACGTGTCGAGGAAAACAACTTCGGCATCCGCAAGCGTCTGCTCGAATACGACGACGTGATGAACAAGCAGCGTACCTACATCTACTCGCGCCGCCGCCACGCCGTGCTTGGCGAACGCATCGGCATCGACATAGCCAACATGATTTACGACACTGTCGAAAACATCGTGATGACCTATGAAATGCCCTCCGATTTCGACGACCTCCGTCTCGAAATGGCCAAGGTGCTCACCATCGAGCCGCCCTTCACCGCCGAAGAATTCCCCAACCTCTCGCGCGAGGAGAAAGTCGACAAAATCTACGCCGCCGCCATCGACACCCTCGACCGCCGCTCGGCCCGTATCCGCGAGATACTCGCCCCGCTCGTGGCTCGCGCTGTCGAAGCCGGAGAGACCGGCGTGCGCAACGTCCCCGTCACCGACGGCAAGATGATCTACCCCATCCTCTTCGACCTCCAGGAAGCCGCCTCCACCGAAGCCAACTCCATCGTCAAGGAATGGCACAAGAAGATAATGCTTGTCGTAATCGACGAACTCTGGAAAGAACACCTCCGCGAACTCGACCAACTCCGCCAGTCGGTCCAGAACGCATCCTACGAGCAAAAAGATCCCCTTGTAATCTACAAGGTAGAATCATTCCATATGTTCGAGCGCATGCTCTCCAACCTCAACAACCGCGCCGTCGCTTCCCTCATGCGCGGACAACTCTTCATCCCGCAGCCGCGCCCCGAGCAGCAGCCCCAGGCTCAGCAGCAACAGCAAGTCGACCCCGAGAAAGCCGAGCGCAAGGCCGACCCCGAATTCGGACGCGCCATGCCCCGCACACGCACAGGAGCCGACTACAAGACCTCACGCGCCACACTCCCCAGCGAGGAAGCGGCAGCAGCACAGCGCGCGGCAGCATCCGCGCCTCGTGGCCAGCAGCAGCCTACCGCTCCCGTAAAAGCCGCTCCGCGCGTAGGCCGCAACGACCTCTGCCCCTGCGGTTCCGGCAAAAAATACAAGAACTGCCACGGCCGCGGCCTCTAATCACAAAAAAAACAATTCCATCCAAAAGGGACAGTCGCCTCTCCGGCGGCTGTCCCCCTTTTATCTCCCAAACTCCCAAACTTCCCCTCTCCCCAACTTCCAAACTTCCCAACTCCCCGACCAAAAACTTTTCGCCCAAAAACTTGCACATCTCGCAAATTCCCCTTACCTTTGCACCTGCAATGCCAAGCGCATTGTCACTGCCGCAATAGCTCAGTTGGTAGAGCATTTCATTCGTAACGAAAAGGTCGTGGGT
>CANRZQ010000314.1 GCA_947644475.1 uncultured Muribaculaceae bacterium | reverse complement strand
CGGTCGTGGCTTCGCCACTCCCTCACCCACGGCTACATTCTTGAATCGCTACGCGATTCTGTGAAGAACTGCATTGCACGAGCGTCCCTGCAATATCGGCATAAACTGTCTTTTTTGATACACCCTCAGAAAATAGAAAAACGCCACGAAGCCTGGGCTTTGTGGCGTTTTTTATTCGTTTAAATGTTAATTTAAAATAAATTAAGGAAAAAATATTGACAAAGGGTGGTTTTTGTGTTAATTTTGCAGTTGATTTTGTCATAATGTGCCATTTTGGGCCCTTGTGGCAGAGTAAAAAGATTGTAAAACGTTGGCTCCGACGGTTTTTTACCAAAATTTCTAAGGAATGACCCGGCATAAGAATACTCATATATCCACATTGGGCTCGCAAGTCACATCGGTGATAAGCGTGGCTCTTGTGCTGGTGATAGTGGGGGTGATGGCATTGATGGCCTCGGCCGCCCATCTGGCCTCAGACTCGCTGCGTGGCGAGATGGCTATGATATGCCGCCTCGACCTCGGCGCCACGCCCGCAGATGCCGACCGCATGAAGCAAGAGTTCGGCCATGCAGGCTATCTGTCGTCGTGGCTCTATACCTCGCCCGAGGATGTGCTCGCGCAGGAAATGGAATACAATGCCGATATTATCGAACTTCTCGACGAGAATCCGTATTCCGGCGAGTTTGAGCTGCGGTTGAAGCCCGCCTATGTCAACCCCGACTCCATGAACATGATAGCGATGCGCCTTGAAAGCATCGACTGTGTCGACGAGGTGGTGTCGCCTGCCCAGGCCGCCGCTGCCGTAAATGCTGCTTACAGCAAGTTGATGATAGTGCTGTCGGTGGTGGGCGCCGCGTTTCTGCTTATCTCCATAGTGCTTATCAACAACACGATAAGCCTCTCGATATATTCCCGCCGTTTCCTTATCCACTCGATGCGCCTTGTCGGGGCAACGGGCGGATTCATACGCCGTCCGTTTGTAAAGGCCGGCGTGATTATGGGAGTTCTGGCCGGCGCTGTCGCATCGTGTGTGGTGTGTGGCGTGCAGGCATATGTGCGCACGGTGGAGATCGACTTCCTCCTTGCCATGCCGTGGCCGGCTGTGGCGGCTGTATGCGCGGGGCTTGTAGTGCTTGGCGTGATAATATGCGGACTGTCGGCTGTATTTGCCACAAACCGCTATCTTCGTTTGTCTTACGATAAAATGTTTCAAAAGTGAATAATCAAGAATCCGGAAAAAAATCTGCGATAGTTCCCGAGCCCGAAAGCCGGAAACCGCTGTTGCGCAACAATTATGTGATGATGGCAGTGGCCGCGTTGCTTATTGTTGTCGGTTTCATACTCATGTCGGGCGGCGGTTCGACGGAAGAGGCCTTCAACCCCGATATATTCTCCACACGCAGAATAGTGGTGGGCCCGATAGTAAGTTTTATCGGCTATGTGTTCATGGCCGTGGCCATAATAGTTAAACCCCGCAACTGAAAATGGATACAGTTCAGGCCTTGATTATGGGTATCGTGCAGGGACTTGCCGAATACCTGCCTATAAGTTCGAGCGGACATCTTGAAATATGCCGCGAAATCCTCGGTCTCGACCTCACCGGAGCCGAGAGCATCGAATTCGACGTGATGCTGCATGTGGCCACGGTGCTAAGCACCATCGTGGTGCTCTGGCGCGAGTTTATGCCGCTGTGCACATCGTTCTTCACCGTGAAGCGCGACGCCAATTTCTACTATGTCCTCAAAATACTTGTATCGTGCATCCCCGTGGGCATTGTCGGACTTTGCTTCAAGGAGCAGATCGAGCAATTTTTCGGAAGCGGACTTCTTGTTGTGGGCATATGCCTGTGCGTCACGGCTGTCCTTCTTGCTTTCGCCTACTTTTTCCGCACGTCGCCACTTACGGCCAAAGGCTATGTGCCGCGCGATGTGACCTGGACCGACGCTTTCGTAATCGGCTGCGCACAGGCAGTGGCCGTGCTCCCGGGTTTGAGCCGCAGTGGCTCTACCATAGCCACCGGCATCCTTCTGGGCGACGACCGTGCCAAGGTGGCGCAGTTCTCGTTCTTCATGGTAATCATTCCCATCCTTGGCGAGGCCCTTCTTGGCATGAAGGACCTTGTATCGGAGGGCCCGACCGGCTCGGTTGGCTTTGTGCCTATGATAGTGGGCTTTATCGCCTCCTTCGTTGTGGGCTGCCTGGCCTGCAAATGGATGCTCAACATTGTGAAGCGCGGTAAAATGGTATGGTTTGCCGTCTACTGTCTTGTGGTGGGCACAATCTGCCTCATATACTCATTTTGATAACAATTGAAACCTCGTTGAATTGAATTTTCTCGCAGGCGAAATATTATATGTCGACAAGCCTTACGGATGGACGTCGTTCGATGCAGTCAAGCGCATCCGCGGCGCACTGTTGAGGAGGCTCGGCATCAAGAAACTGAAAGTGGGCCATGCCGGCACTCTCGACCCCCTTGCATCCGGCGTGATGATAGTGACAACAGGACGCGCCACCAAGCAAATCGAGCAGTTGCAGGCCGGAGTAAAGGAATACATAGCCGAGATTGCGCTAGGCGCCACAACCCCGTCGTTCGACCTCGAGACCGAGATCGACGCAACATATCCCACCGAGCATATCACCCGCCAACTCGTCGAGGAAGCCCTTGTGCGCTTCCACGGCACGATAGAGCAGGTGCCCCCTGCTTTCTCGGCTGTAAAAATCGACGGACGCAGGGCCTATGATATGGCGCGCAAAGGCCGTGAAGTGAACCTGAAACCCA
>CANRZQ010000313.1 GCA_947644475.1 uncultured Muribaculaceae bacterium | reverse complement strand
CATCAGGCCGACCCCGGCAAATGCATCAAATGCTGTGCGTGTGTGAAAACATGTCCGCAAGGCGCGCGTAGCCTCCATACCCCCTTTGCGCAGCCATTATCAGAAAACTTCTCAGCCCGCAAATCCCCCGCATGGCTCCTTTAAAATCCCCCTCAAATATAGTCTGAAATACACAAATAAACGATGTGTATTTTGGCATCGGCGGCAAATCCATTGATGAGATAAAAAGCAATTACAAGCAATGAAACCATAAACAGAGAGCAGCCAAATATGTGTGTAAAAAATAACGGCTTATCGAAATATTTCAAAATCATCCGGCAATTTATAAAATGCCATGCCGGAGAAGGGGATGCCGTCTCTGCACGGCAAGCCGTCGAGGCAATAACTCCTGCTGCCGAACATGGCGATGTCAAGGCTCAAATACTTCTCGGACGATATTATTCATGGGGGTATCATAACGGATGCGACAATCAGAAAGCGATCTATTGGTTAGAAAAGGCTGCCGACAACGGCAATGCCGAAGCCGCCATGCTCATCATGGAGATATACCGCAACGATTGCCCCGACGGAATAGAGGCAGAGCGACGAAAGGTGTTAATTCTGGAATGGCACAGACGGTGGTTCGACATATTGGCAACTAAGGCCGACAAGGGTTCGGTTGATGCGGCAAAAGACTTGATGAACCTCTATATCGAAGAGTGTCCTGAGGATATGACACAGGAAGATGGTCTTGCATCATCCAGAAAATGGTATGATCTCTGGATTGGATTATTAACCTCAAAGGCTGCAAAGGGCAACTTTGTGGATAAAATGAATCTTGCCGACATACTTCTGTATGCCGATGGCGTGCCGGAGGTGCTTTTGGATTGCTTCTCAGACGAAGATGATGAGCGGAGTCTGCGGCAAGCCATAGGGCTGTATAAAGATTTAACCGACAGCGACTGTGATGACTTCTTTAAGGCAGAAGCATTTTTCAAAATGGGTATTGCCTATCACGATTTGGGTGATGAGAAAAATGCGTTTACGTGTTTCAAGAAAGCCGCAAAACTGAATTGCCATGAAGCATTTGTGCGAATCGGCGATGCGTATCGCAATGGCAATGGTGTGCGACAAGACGAAACAATAGCACGTAAATGGTATAGGAAAGGAGCTGATGTGGGCGAAATCATGGCAACCTTGAAACTTGCCGAATGCTACAAAAATGGCATTGGCGGGGAGCCGGATTATGAAAAGGCCATGCTTGAATATCAGCATGTAGCCGAGCGCATTAATGGTCGCGGATTCAACTCTCAAGTCGCTGGTATCGGAACTGCATTATACGAAATTGGCAATATGTACTTGAAAGGACTTGGCGTGCAGCCCGATTTGAAAAATGCAATCCGCTGTTTCACGCTCGCCGCGAAGAAATGCAATAACCTTCAGGCAGAAAGCATATTAAACGAAATACTTTAACTTTATGACAGAAAAAGATACTCTTTGGAATAAATTTATTGAAGATATTTGCGACCGCGATGCGGAGACTCTGACTGCCTTGAGGAATTCGTATGGGAAAACAGGAATGTTATTTTTGACTGAAAATCTATGAACAGCAAGGAACTGTCGGTGCATTTCAACGTTATAAAGCAAAGTGTCGCTGATTTTGACAATCCTGAGCAGGTGCTGTCGGCTGTCGAAGCAATAACACCGATGGCCGAGAAGGGCAATGCCCGGGCACAATATATGCTTGGCATTTATTACTACACGTTTTATTGCGAGGATTCCTCCCGCTTTCTGCCGTGGATGGAGAGAGCGGCGGAAGCCGACAATCTGAAAGCCATAAAGTTCCTTGCCGACTATTACCGATTTGTCTGCGATGATATGGAGCCGGAGCGGCGCATGCCGTTGGGCCGGAAATGGCTTTACCGGATAATTGAGGTGCTGACGAAGAAAGCGGACAAAGGTGTGGCGAGCGCGGCAAAATCCCTGATGAATCTTTATGTGCACGACCGTCCCGACGATATGACCGAAAAGGAAGGCCGGGATGCAGCCTTGGCGTGGCATGAACGCCTGATAGATATATTGAGGGCGAAAGCTGAAAAGGGAACCGCCAAAGACAAGAGGAATCTGGCCGACGCATTGTATCACGGTTGTGACGTACCGGAAGAAATTGACAGCGATCTGCCGGACCGTGTAGATGAGGCGATGCGGCTCTATGAGGAGGTTTCAACAGGGAACAAGGACGGGGCTTCGTATTACGATTTAGGAAATATATACAGCCGGGAAGTATCTGATGAAAAAGCGTTTGAATGTTATATGAAGGCGGCGGAACTGGGATATACCCCGGCATATTTCGTGGTGGCGGCCGCATATCTCAACGGCAAGGGCGTGGAAAGAGATTTCGACAAGGCGTTTGAGTGGTTTCAAAAGGCCGTCGACAGCGGTGACGCTTATGCCAAGTTGAAATTGGCTGAGTGCTACAAACGAGGTGCAGGATGCGAAAGAGATTATGTGGCTGCTATGGCTTTGTATCAGCAGATAGCCGGCGACAAGAGTCTGAAAAGGTGTTCTTTCGTAGATGTGGCAGAGTATGAAATCGGCAACATGTACCTCAGGGGGCTTGGCGTTGAAGCAGACTTGCGCAAGGCTTACGACTATTTCAAACTCGCTGCCTCCCACGGCAACCGCGCCGCCGAAAACGCCCTCAACAACAAAAAATTCCGCGACTTCCAAAGATAAGAATAGGGCGCATCCGCACTCGCCCGATACGGCAT
The DNA here is from genome assembly GCA_947644475.1 of uncultured Muribaculaceae bacterium. GTDB lineage: Bacteria > Bacteroidota > Bacteroidia > Bacteroidales > Muribaculaceae > CAG-873. The sequence goes on along the minus strand of CANRZQ010000313.1, from coordinate 30 downwards.
AGACGGAGCGGTGGGAATGTATAGCGGTGT
>CANRZQ010000312.1 GCA_947644475.1 uncultured Muribaculaceae bacterium | reverse complement strand
GGCTATGAGCATGGCTCCGAGGAGTATCATGTTGTAGGTCTTTGCGTTGCCGAGTTCGATTGCCGCTGTCATGGCGTCGACGGATATTACTTTTATGTCGGTGCGCGTGGGCAGGCGGTGTATGCCCGAGGGGTCGTAGATGAGTGTGCCGCCGGGTTTTACTTTTGGCTCGAATTTGTCGAGGCTCTGCTGGTTGAGCACCACTGCTGTGTCGAATTTGTCGAGAACGGGCGACGATATGGGGCGGTCGGAGAGGATTACGGTTACGTTGGCTGTGCCGCCTCGCTGCTCGGGGCCATATGCGGGCATCCATGTCACTTCGAGTCCGTCCATGAGTCCTGCATATGCGAGGATTTTACCCATCGAGAGAACGCCTTGTCCGCCGAAGCCGGCTATAACTATTTCTTCTTTCATGGTGTTGGTCTTAAATGTTTTTAAGGTCGCCGAGTGGATATTTCTCTGTCATGTTGGCCACGAGCCATTCGTTGGCTTTTTCCGGGGTCATTTTCCAGCCGGAGGGGCAGTTGGAGACGATTTCCACCACGGATGTTCCGCGTTTGTCGATTGTGTTCTGGAATGCTTTTTTGAGGGCGGCTTTTGTCTTGCGCACGGTGGCGGGGGAGTATACGGCCTGGCGTGTGATGAAGCATGTGCCGTCGAGCTGGGCGAGGATGTCGGACATTTTCAGGGGGAATCCGTTGAGGTCGGCGCGGCGTCCGTAGGGCGATGTGGCTGTTTTCTGGCCCAGGAGGGTGGTGGGGGCCATCTGGCCGCCTGTCATGCCGTAGATGGCGTTGTTGATGAATATGATGGTGATGTTTTCACCACGGTTGGCGGCGTGTATTGTCTCGGCTGTGCCGATGGCGGCGAGGTCGCCGTCGCCCTGGTAGGTGAAGACGAGGTTCTCGGGATTGAGGCGCGAGAGGGCGGTGGCTACGGCGGGTGCGCGTCCGTGAGCGGCCTCGACCCAGTCGACGTCGATGTAGTTGTATGCAAACACGGCGCAGCCTACGGGTGCGACGGCTACGGTGCGGTCTTCGAGTCCCATTTCGTCGATGAGTTCGGCCACAAGGCGGTGCACCACGCCATGTCCGCATCCGGGGCAGTAGTGTGTGATGTTGTCGGTGAGGAGTCGCGGCCGGGAGTATATCTTAGTGCCTTGGGCAATAATTTCTTCAGGTGTCATATTGAAGGGTGGTGTAAATTGGTGATGAAGTAAATTTTGCTGTCGATCACTTATTTTATGATATTTTTGAGCACTTCGCGGATTTCGTCGGGATTGGGGACGATGCCGCCCATGCGTCCGAAGTGGTGTACGGGCACTTGGCTTCCGGCTGCAAGACGCACGTCTTCTATCATCTGTCCGGCGTTGAGTTCAACCACGAGTATGCCTTTTACTTTGCGTGCGAGTTCGGCGATGGCTTTCTTGGGGAAGGGCCAGAGGGTGATGGGGCGTATGAGGCCTACCTTGATTCCTTGCTCGCGGGCGTCTTCTATTGCTTTGAGGCATATGCGGGCTACTGAGCCAAAGGCCACGATGAGGTATTCGGCGTCGTCGGTGAAATGTTCTTCGAAACGTACTTCGTTGGCTTCGATGAGGTCGTATTTTTCTTGAAGGCGATGGTTGTTCACTTCCATTTTCTCGGGCTCCATCTCAAGCGATGTGACGATGTTGCGATGGCCGCGGCCGTGTTTGCCGGTGGCCGCCCAGGGGCATTGCTCGGCGATTTCTGCCTCGGTGCGGCGCGGACGCTGCTCGGGAAGGATTACTTTTTCCATCATCTGGCCCACGACGCCGTCGGCGAGTATCATCGATGGCGTGCGGTATTTGAAGGCGAGGTCCATGCCGAGGCCTACGAAATCGGCCATTTCCTGCACGGTCGAGGGGGAGAGCACGATGAGGTGGTAGTCGCCGTGGCCGCCGCCTTTGGTGGCCTGGAAATAGTCGGCCTGCGAGGGCTGGATTGTGCCCAGGCCGGGGCCGCCGCGCATCACGTTTATAATCAAGGCGGGGAGTTCGGCAGCCGCAATGTATGAAATGCCCTCTTGCTTGAGGCTCACGCCGGGGCTTGACGAGGATGTCATCACGGCTTTTCCGGCCGCCGCTCCTCCATATACCATGTTGATGGCGGCTACTTCGCTTTCGGCCTGAAGCACGACCATGCCGGTCGTTTCCCAGGGCATTTCGGCCTCGAGGGTCTCGAGCACTTCAGACTGGGGGGTAATCGGATAGCCGAAATAGCCGTCGATACCGAAGCGGATGGCGGCATGCGCTATCGCTTCGTTGCCCTTCATCAATTTAATTTCTTCCATAGGTTTTAAATGGTGGTAAGGTTACTTGGACAGGGGTTAGTTGATGGCGACACGATACACCTCGATGCAGCCGTCGGGACATACCGCCGCGCACGAGGCGCAGCCTATGCAGGCATCGGGATTGTTTGTGAAGGCATAGTGGTATCCTCGGTCGTTTACTTCTTTGGGCTGAAGCGCGAGCACATCGGTCGGGCACGCCACTACGCATAAATCGCAACCTTTGCACCGATTGAGATCGATTGTTACGGCTCCTTTAACTTTTGCCATGTTTTTTATGATTCAGATATGTTGGTTATTCGATTACAAAAGTAATGAATAATTTAAATAAAACAACATTTTAACATACGTTTAACTTTTTGCACACAAAAAAACAAAATGTGCCGGTTTTCGTACGGCACATTTTGCTGAATTTTTTGTCAGAATGGGTAGCCTATGGCAAGATGGAAAGCGAGTGACTTGCCAAACGATTCC
>CANRZQ010000311.1 GCA_947644475.1 uncultured Muribaculaceae bacterium | reverse complement strand
TGCATATTGTCGGCAAACGCATGGGTCGTTACTGACACGGCGGGACATCCGTTGTACTATGTTTCGGCGGATGTTGTTAGACAGGGTTATAGTGCGATGACGGACAGCACAGGAGGATTCTCTCTGCCTGATTCGGTCGGAGAAAAGGAAATGGTATATTTATCTGCTCCGGGATTCAAAATGCAAACGATTCGTTATGCCGAACTTTTAGCCGATACGGCCAAAACGATTGTTCTCGCGCCATCTGTGTCTATGGAACCGGAAACTATGGTTCGTCCTGAAAAAGTGAAAATACGAAAGGCCGGAAAGAAACATTCGTCGGGTCTGATGACGATTTCGATAGATGATTCAGATGAATATATGGGCGCAGGATATGAATTTCATGCAAAAAAAGGAAAGTCGCTTTGGCTCGACAAGGTGGGATTTTATATTGATTCAAAGAAATCTGACCTTGAACAAATGAAAATCCGTGTAAGCGTATATGATATGGCCGAGGTGAATAAGTCGCCATCATCGAAGTTTGTCGATGCTTTTTCTAAGCCGGTGGCTTTGTTTGATTTCGATAAGCAAGAAATCCGCGACGGGAAATTTACATATGTCTTCCCCGCTCCTATAAAATTGCCTGACGACGCTTTGGTTGTTGTTGAGTTTGTAGAGCCTCTGGGCTCGCAGCGTCTGTGTTACAAAAGCAATTTAGTGGCCGGGTCGCAAGCATGGATGAAATCGATACGCCCGGGAGAATGGGATAAATTTCCCATGGCACTTCCGTTTTTTGTTGAATGTATAGAGGCAGATTGAACACCGGGATAGTTTTTCATATTTTATAAGGCGGCACGGCTTTCTTGCGGATGCAGGGGGGCCGTGTCTGTCGGGGTGTGGGTGGCAATTGCGGATTTTTTGGATAAAAGTGGTTGTGTCGCTTGGCGGATAGAATCTAATTTGTAATTTTGCAATAGTTTTTATTGATATCCTAAATAATATTTTTCTTAATAAATTAACCCACACCGGATTGTCCTTGTTTTGGAGGTCATGTGGTGTATTATAATGAAATATGGAACTGAAAGCGAGAGAGTGTCCCCATTGCCACCGACAGGTGTCGTTGCGGGTTTGCTCAAAATATTTGCTGCGAGGCACGAACTATACGGTGCGGTGCAATCATTGCAATACCGAACTGGCTCTTGTCAAGGAGCCGCTGCCATTCAATTATTGCGTGATGGCCGGATTTCTAAGCGGTGTGATACCGGCGCAGTACTGCCTGTATATTCTTAAAACAGGATTTATAAAAGGTATGTTATGCGGGGCTTTGTCTGGCTTAATGTGTTTGGCTGTAATATCTATTTTGGTATTTAAAAATATAAGGTATAAACTATATGTTTAATTTCTAAATAGACGTATGGCTCGGGCTAACCTATCGCTAAGGAATAGAGGGTGTGTCAAAAAGGCTGTTTATGCCGAGATTGTAGGGACGCACGGTTCGTGCGTCCGCAGATGGGCAATTGACTATCAATCAAATACAAATATGATTTCCTGGACGCACGGGCCGTACGTCCCTACTGCTTGGTATTTTGACACAACTTCTTTTCTATAGAGATGGCTTATTTCCGCATTGCACGGTAGGCCCTATGTTGTGATTGATTTTTTTTGTCAAAGACGGTATTATGGAGGTAATTGATGCTATTATAATTTTTGCGGGCTCTGTGTTGGTGATTGTAGGGCCGTTGCTGGGGCTGTCGCCAAAGGTGAAACGGATGCTGTATGGCGTTGCGGGCGTTTTTATTGTGACGTGCGGATGCGAGGTTGCTGAAATGACGCTGTCTGTTTCGTGGGGTGTGTCGCTCTGTATGGCGGCGATGTATCTGGCGGTAGTGTTTGCTTTGGCTAAGGCCGTAGAGGCGTATAATAAGAAATGGCCCTGAGAGGAGGACATGGCTCCGCCATGATGGTCGGCGGCGGTATCCCCCCGACCGAGGTCGGGGGTTATACAAGGGAATGTGGCTCCGCCACGGGTTACCACGGATTACGCGGATTTTTTGCGTTAATGGCCGTGAATGGGGCGTTAATTTTGGGTTGACGGTGAGGCTCGCGGTCGCTCGCTAAGGACCGCAAATTGCACAAATTACGCGGATTACACAGATTTTTTAGACAGGAGAACAGGAGGGACAGGAGTTTTTATTATTAATTTCAGCCCTCTTGTTCTCTTATTCTCATGTCTTTAACAACTTTATTTGATAAGTTTTTTAGTTTCGCAAGCCAGCCACGGCTCTGCCGTGGTGGTGCTGTGGATGTGGGGGTCGGGCTAACGGAAGGGTTTGTACATTTCGTATTGGCGGACGTAGACGGGGATGTTGCGGCGGGTGAGGTAGGTGTGAAGGGTGTGGCAACGGGTGTCGACGTTGAGTATTTTTACGATGCCGGCTTGGTTTGCGTCCAGGAAGGTTTTGAGCAGGGCGGTGCCTATGCCTTTGCCTCGCATGTCGGGGCGCACGGCAAATGCCATGATGTCGCCCAGGGCCGGGTCGCCGGCGATATAGCCAACGGTTTCTCCTCCGGCTGTGGCGGCGAATCTGACGATGCTGTCGCCGGCGGCGAGGATGGACTGGGAGCTGTTTTGCCACGATGGCGGTGTGTCGCAGAATGTTTCGTAGCCGGCGGTGACTGCCGTGGGGGCCGCGAGGGTGATTTCTGTGGCGGGTGTAGAGAAGCGGGGAAGCGTTATTTCGCCGGCCGATTGGGTGTGGCAGGTATATTCGCGCACGGTTGCGAAGCCTGTTTTTTCGTACAGGGCTACGG
>CANRZQ010000310.1 GCA_947644475.1 uncultured Muribaculaceae bacterium | reverse complement strand
TCGGCCATTCTTGGTCCCTGCGCCGGCGGTGCTGTATACTCCCCCGCCCTTACCGACTTCACCATCATGGCCAAAGGCATTTCCTATATGTTCCTCACCGGCCCGAAAGTAGTGAAGACCGTAACCGGTGAAGATGTTACCCAGGAAGCCCTCGGTGGTGCAGAAGTGCATGCCGGCCGCTCCGGCGTGGCTCACTTCGCGGCCGAAGACGGCGAACATGCCCTCAAAATCATCCGCAAACTTTTCAGCTACATACCCCAGAACAACCTCGAGGAACCCCCGTTGGTTGAATGTAACGACCCCATCGACCGTCTCGAAGATTCCCTCAACGAAATCATTCCCGACTCTGCCAACCGTCCTTACGACATGTACGAAGTTATCGGAGCCATTGTCGACAACGGTGAATTCCTCGAAGTACAGGCCGACTATGCAAAGAACCTTATCGTAGGCTTTGCCCGCTTCAATGGCCAGGCCGTAGGTATCGTGGCCAACCAGCCCAAATACCTCGCCGGCGTGCTCGACTGCAACGCATCGCGCAAGGGCGCACGTTTTGTCCGCTTCTGCGACGCCTTCAACATTCCTCTGGTAACACTCGTCGACGTGCCCGGATTCCTCCCCGGCACAGGCCAGGAATACAATGCAGTCATCCTTCACGGCGCAAAACTTCTCTATGCCTACGGCGAAGCCACCGTGCCCAAGGTCACTGTCACACTCCGCAAATCTTACGGCGGCTCTCACATTGTGATGAGCTGCAAGCAACTCCGCGGCGACATGAACTACGCATGGCCTACTGCTGAAATCGCCGTTATGGGCGGCGCCGGTGCCGTTGAGGTGCTTTATGCAAAAGAAGCGAAATCCTCTGAAAACCCCGCTCAGTTCCTCGCCGAGAAAGAAGCGGAATACAACAAACTGTTCTGCAACCCCTACAACGCTGCTAAATACGGCTATATCGACGATGTAATCGAGCCCCGCAACACTCGTTTCCGCATCATCCGCGCTCTCCAGCAGCTCGCTACCAAAAAGGTTACAAATCCCGCTAAAAAACACGGCAACATACCCCTCTAAGCAATATGAAACGTCACATCTTATTCACATTGCTGGCCGTGCTCGCATTCACTGCCCCGGCGCAGAACCGCAAGGCCCTGCGCATCAACGAGGTGATGGTGCAGAACGACTCCAGCATAGTCGACGACTATGGCCGACGTGCGGGATGGGTCGAACTTTTCAATGCCAACTTCGGTCCGCTTGAAATTTCATCGGTATATCTTACCGACGACCCCGCAAACCCCAAGAAATATCCCGTACCCCTTGGCGACGTCAATACCAAAATACCCAAGCGCCAGCACGTGGTATTCTTCAACGATGGCGAGCCTAACCGCGGCACATTCCACACCAACTTTGTCCTTACTCCCGGCAAAGAAAACTGGATTGGAATCTTTGACGCCGACGGCATCACTCTTATCGATGAAGTGACAGTGCCTGCCGATCTTCCCGCCAATACATCCTACGCCCGCAATGCCGACGGCTATGGCGACTGGGAAGTACGCACAGGAGGCGAAAAATACATCACCCCTTCGAGCGCCAACGTAATCAAGGACACAAATAACAAAATCGAGCAGTTCGCAGAAATGGACGGTCATGGATTCGGCATGGCGGCAATGGCCATGTGCATCGTGTTCACCGCCCTGCTCGTGCTTTGCGTATGCTTCATGATCATTAACAAAATCGGTGGCAAGATTTCGCGTGTCAACAAGGCCAAGGCTCATGCCGACAACGAGAAGAACCTTACCTCGCGCGATGTCGACCACGATTCAGGTGAAGAAATCGCCGCTATCGTCATGGCTCTTCACGAGCATCTCAACGCACACGACACCGAATCAACTGTCCTTACCATCAACAAGGTAAAACGCGCATACTCGCCCTGGAACTCCAAAATCTACGGTCTGCGCGAACTTCCTCATCGCTAAACCCCATTCAATTTTAAAACAATGAAAGAATATAAATATAAAATCAACGGAAACACCTACAAAGTGGCGGTTGGCGACATCGACGACAATATAGCCCAGGTGGAAGTAAACGGTATTCCCTACAAAGTAGAATTAGAGCGTGCAGCCGCTCCCGTTAAAGTGGTCAACAAACCCCGTGCCGCCGCTGCGCCGCGAACCGCATCCGGCGAAAAGGTCATTGCCAAACCGGCCGCAGCCCCTGCCGGCGGTTTCGTGGTGAAGGCTCCGCTTCCCGGTGTCATCCTTTCCATTTCAGTAAAGGTTGGCGACACAGTGAAAGCCGCCGACACTGTTGCCATGCTCGAAGCCATGAAGATGGAAAACGCCATCCGTGCCGGACGCGACGGCAAAGTTACCGCAGTCAACGCCCAACCCGGAAACTCCGTGCTCGAAGGCGCAGCTATCATCACTATTGAATAATTCACAAAAGCATCTTCATCTATTATGGATATGACTTTCAGTGAATTTATCCACGTAAACCTGCGACAGTTCTGGGAACTCACAGGTTTCGCCAATGCCGAACTTGGCAACTTTGTCATGCTCGCCGTGGGTCTTTTCTTCATATGGCTTGCCATAAAGAAGAACTTTGAGCCCATGTTGCTTGTACCCATCGGCTTTGGTATCCTCATCGGCAACATTCCCTTCAACGCAGGCGCCGGTCTTGAAATCGGCATTTATGAAGAAGGCTCCGTACTTAATATTCTCTACAATGGCGTGTCGGCCGGATGGTATCCTCCGCTCATTTTCCTCGGAATCGGTGCCATGACCGACTTCTCCGCCCTGATTGCAAACCCTAAACT
>CANRZQ010000309.1 GCA_947644475.1 uncultured Muribaculaceae bacterium | reverse complement strand
ATGTCCACAGATGCTTTTGACGCAAGATCCGACGCAATCGGCTCCGAACTGATTCGCAAGGTCGACTGCACGTCGCCTCCGCGCTGGCTCATTCCATGGACCTCGGCCTGTTTGAGGTAAAGATTATTTTCAAGCGCGGCTGCGCCGAGAATAGTGGCGATTGAGAGGATGCCTTGTCCGCCCACGCCGGCGAGAATCATATCTATTTTCATTTTTTTCTCCTTGCTGTTTGAATACATTCACGGCGGGCCACCACAACAGAGAGACCCTGATAATCCATTTCGCGGCGAAGCATCGCCGTCATCTCATCATGATTCTTTGGAAGGGAATCGATTGTGACCACATGGGCCGGGTCGGCGCCAAGGCCGATACATATCTGCTCGATTTTACCGGTGCCCTGCGAATCCTGTCCTCCGGTCATGCCGGTGGTGAGGTTGTCGGAGATTATCACCGTGATGGGACTGTTCTCATTAATTGCATCGAGCAACCCGGTCATGCCCGAGTGGGTGAAAGTGGAGTCGCCTATGATTGCCACCGAGGGATGCACGCCGGCGTCGGCCGCGCCTTTTGCCATCGTAATCGAGGCACCCATATCGAGGCATGTATGTATGGCGTTGAACGGCGAGAGATAACCCAGCGTGTAGCATCCGATGTCGCCGAACACGCGAGGTGCCTCGTAAGAGGCAAGAGCGGAAAGCAAGGCGGCATATACATCGCGGTGGCCGCAGCCCTGGCACAATGCCGGCGGACGGGGCACCACAACCTGCGACGCAGCATACGACTCGGCCTGAGCAGGCACACGGCCGGGAGCCAGGGCCGACAGGGCGCGGCGCACGGCATCGGGGGTAAGTTCGCCTGTGCGCGGAAGCGTGCTGTCGAGTTTTCCGTATATCTTGTATTCCGAAGGCAGTATGCCTCTCAATGCCGGCTCAATCACGGGCTGGCCTTCTTCTATCACAATCACGCTGTCGCATTCATCGAAGAGGCGGCGTATCATTTTTTCGGGAAGCGGATACTGCCCTATTTTCACCCACGGCATAGAGCCGTCTTTTGGCATCACTTCCTCGAGGTAATTGGCGGCAATGCCGGATGCAATTACGCCAAGGCTGCGGTCGGTGCCCTCGTGATAGGCATTGAACGGCGATTTTTCCGATTCCTCCGCCAAGCGGCGATAGTCGGCTATAAGCGCCTCATTGCGTGCGCGCGAGTTGGCGGGCATGAGCACCCATTGACGCGGGTTTTCAGGGAATTTAACCTCATTCTACTCGGCCGGCATATCCGACGACTCTACATTGGCGCGGGAATGGGCAAGACGTGTGACCATACGCACCATCACAGGTATTTTGTAGCGTTCGGATAGTTCAAAGCCCGAGGCGGCCATGTCATAGGCCTCCTGCTGGGTCGACGGCTCGAGCAACGGCAGCATGGCAAACTGCGCATAGAAACGCGAGTCCTGCTCGTTTTGCGACGAATGCATCGACGGGTCGTCGGCAGCCACGATGAGAAGGCCGCCGTTGGCGCCGGTCATGGCAGAATTGACTATGGCATCGGCGGCCACGTTCACTCCGACATGTTTCATCGACACAATGGCACGGCGGCCGGCATACGACATGCCGAGGGCTGCCTCGACAGCCGTCTTCTCATTCGACGACCACCGGGCGTGTATGCCGCGCTCGCGTGTGAGCGGCTGGGCCGCTATATATTCAAGGATTTCAGTGGATGGAGTGCCGGGGTAGGCATAAGCCCCCGAAAGTCCGGCATGAAGGGCTCCGAGCGCCAAGGCTTCGTCGCCCAAAAGCAGATGCTTGGTGTTCATGGCAATAGCAAATGTCAACATTAAGGTATTGCAAATATAGCGAACACTCGGTAATTATCCAAATTTATGAAAAAAATCACAAACTTTTCTGACTTTTGGCATATTATTAATATTACATAACAAAAATTAAAGCGTGGCTTTTGGCCGTTACGATTTAATTTTGTTATATTTGCGCACCACCTTATAATATTATATCATGGACAAAACTATTGCCTTATCAAAAAACCTCATTGTAAAGGCTCTTGGAAAGCGGCAAGCCGACTTTACCAAGGACGACATCATCCGCTATGTCTCGGAAAACGACATAGAGATGATTAATTTCATGTATCCCGCAGGCGATGGCAGGCTCAAAACCCTTAATTTCGTAATCAATAATCTCGACTACCTCGAGACCATCCTTACGCTCGGCGAGCGCGTCGACGGATCGTCGCTCTTTCCGTTCATTTCGGCAGGCAGTTCCGACCTTTATGTGCTTCCACGCTTCCGCACCGCCTTCGTTGACCCATTCGCTGAAATCCCCACCCTCACGATGCTGTGCTCGTTCTTCGACAAAGACGGCAAGCCACTCGAAAGTTCGCCCGAGCATACGCTCGACAAGGCATGCACGGAATTTACCCGCGTTACAGGATATTACTTCCAGGCCATGGGCGAACTCGAATATTACGTGATCGCTCCCGACGACAATTCATTCCCCGCCGTCGACCAACGCGGATACCACGAATCGGCCCCCTTTGCCAAATTCAACGATTTCCGCGTGGAATGCATGCAATACATCGCCCGTACAGGCGGCCAAATCAAATACGGACACTCGGAAGTAGGCAATTTCCGGCTCGGCGACATGATTTACGAGCAAAACGAGATTGAATTCCTCCCGGTCGACGCACGCGAGGCCGCCGACCAACTCGCGCTTGCTAAATGGGTAATACGCAACCTCGGCAACCAATACGGCTACGACATAACCTTCGCGCCAAAAATCACCACCGGCAAGGCAGGCTCGGGACTGCACATACAC
>CANRZQ010000308.1 GCA_947644475.1 uncultured Muribaculaceae bacterium | reverse complement strand
ATACAGCATTGACTTGATGCCTTGCTTGCGCCATAAGCACCAAGTCAGGAATCAAGTTAAATATTGAAGTTCTCCAGACTCTTAGTTTTTGGAGTCCGCTTTTTCGGGGGTAGTGGTTTTCAGGGAGGCGAGGAGACGGGGGGTGAGGAGGGTGTGGTTTTTGTCGAAATGGATGGAGTTCATTTCGAGGGGAGTCATTATTTCGATGCCTGGAATGGCGGGGATGGCGGGCTTATTCATTTTTGATGTGTTTTAATATTGCTGAATCAAGGCGGTTGATGCCAAGCAACACGGCGACATAGACGCTTCCGGCAACTATGAAATCAAATATGAATCTGCCGGTGATTGGGAAAATATGTTGGGTAATGCCTCCGGCAAGGTAGGTGAAGAAGAGCAACCAGAGAGTGCACTGCACACATACGCAGAGTGTGCACCATGTCTTGGCCTTGAACCGCTGGTACCATATGCTCCACACCGTGTAGGGAAGACACAGGATATTGACGGCAGCAAGAACGGGGAGCATACCGGGGTAAATAAGCATTATGGCAAGGCTCACCGAGAAATATGCCAGGCCTACTTCGCTCCATTTAAATATGCCCATAAACGATGAGGCTTCCGACCGCGCTATCTCATCGCAGCCGCCCTCTTCTATCACTGAACAGAACGCATCGGCCGCGACGCTGCGTATGCCGAGCGATTTCTGCACGAGCATCCACGAAAAATACAGTCCGGCGCAGTCCAGCAACAGCAACACCCATGCCGGCCACGCTTTGCAGAGTCCGGACGACCACAGCGCAAGCACCGGCAATGCCACGGCAAGCGCAACAAGGACCCACTTTTTGACCGACGCGGCCAGTTCGCCCACATGGTGGCGGAAATAATCGGGCTCGGCCGACGATGTGCCGGCCGAGGCGATAAGCGCTATGCCATTCCACCCGGAGGCAAATTCGGATGCCGGAGCGGTGAATTCCTTGTGTTGCGAGCGATATGTGACAGAGGCGTCGCCGACGGCAGTGACGATGGCGAAACCGTCGGGCGTGTCGGCAAGAAAAGGCACCGGCAACTTTGCCAATGCCTCTGCGCGCGACTGTCCGGGCACTTTTACTCCGGCCGTGCCTACGCCATACTCTTTCAGCAAGTTGGCCAGGCCAAACATCGACTTGAATGGCATCGCGGCAAAGCGGCTGTCGGAATATTCCTCGGTGTGCTTTACGCCGAGAGCGTCGAGATAGTCGGAGAATAACGAGGCCATGACACACTAATCAAATATAGCGACGCACTTCCGAAAGAAGCACATCGGCATCGACCTCTCCGCTGCGACGCCACATTTCCTTGCCGTCCTTATACACGATGAATGTGGGTATTGACTCCACATTTTGCGCATTGGCAAGTTCGCGGTTTTCGTCTATCTCGAATTGGTATACATCTGCCGAGCCTTCGAGCAGTTCTTTTATCTGCTCCACCACAGGCATCATACGCTGGCAGTGAGGGCACCACGAAGCGTAAAATTCCACAAGCACAGCCGGGGTTGAGGTTATAGCATCATTGTAAGTCATAATCGTATGTTTTAATTATGACTTACAAACAATCTGCGGCATGCGCAGGTTCGGCCGTTTAATACTTTTTAATTCCGCTTTACAAGCCGCACTACGTTTTCCACATGCTGGGTATGGGGGAACATGTCGACGGGCTGCACGGCGGTGACGCGATATTTGCAGTCGAGCAACGCCAGGTCGCGCGCCTGCGTGGCCGGATTGCAACTTACATATACGATAGTATCCGGCTCTGCCGCGAGAATCACATCGACAACATCGGCGTGCATTCCGGCGCGTGGCGGGTCAACAATCATCACATCCGGGCGGCCATGACGCTCGATAAACTCGGCATTGAGCACATCTTTCATGTCGCCGGCGAAGAATTCTGTATTGGCTATACCGTTGACCGCGGAATTTATTTTTGCGTCCTCAATAGCATCGGCCACATATTCGATTCCTATCACCTTGCGGGCATCGCGGGCCACAAAATTGGCGATGGTGCCGGTGCCGGTATAGAGATCGTAGACGAGTTCGTTGCCGGTGAGGCCTGCAAAGTCGCGGGCCACCTTGTAGAGTTCGTAAGCCTGGCGCGAGTTGGTCTGATAGAATGATTTTGGCCCTATGCGGAATTTCAAGCCTTCCATCTCCTCCTCGATATAGTCGGCGCCGGAGTGAGTGATGACTTCCTGGTCGGAGATTGTATCGTTCACTTTAAGATTCACTACATAGAGAAGCGATGTGATCTCCGGGAACTCGGCACGCACGGCATCGAGAAGCGCATTGATTCTCTCCTTGTCGTCCTCGCCGAACACCATCACGGCCATAATCTGTCCCGACGACATGATGCGTATCATCAACGTGCGGAGCAAACCGGTATTGGCCTTTAAATCATAGAACGAATAGCCGTGGTCGAGGCCGTATTGCTTTATGAACAGGCGCAGACGGTTGCCGAAATCGTCTTGCAGGCAGCATTGCTTGATGTCGAGCACCTTGTCGAAGGCTCCGGAAATGTGGAATCCGGCAGCCTCGCGGTTGGGGAACTCCTCACCCGACTTCAACTGCTCGTAGGTGAGCCAGCAGCGGTTTGAGAAGGTATATTCCATCTTGTTGCGGTATTCCCAGATATTCTCCGAGCCTTTGGCCAGGGCCACCTCCGGATGCTCAACTTTGGCTATGCGGTCGATAGCGTCGACAACCTGCTGCCGCTTGCAGCGCAACTGCACCTCATAAGGCAGATGCTGCCACCGGCAGCCGCCACACACCGTGAAATGCATGCACCGCGGGGATACGCGCTCGGCACTTGGCTCCACCACACGCACAATCTGCCCCTCGGCATATGACT
>CANRZQ010000307.1 GCA_947644475.1 uncultured Muribaculaceae bacterium | reverse complement strand
GCTGCGCCTCCATACGGGGTTAACCAATGAACCACGGCTTCGCCGTGCAGTACTTTCGAAACCTTACTTAATCAAAAATTTACGGCCCATTCGCAGCCATTAACGTGAAAACTAATCTGCGAAATTTGTGAAATCCGTGAAATTTGTGGTTAAAGACAGGAGAACTCTCCTGTCTAAATAAATTAACATTTCGCGGTTGCACACATAAAACAAAGTGTGTGCATTGTTTGAAAACATGTTATAAAACATATTTTTGCAATCAATTGAAAATCAGTTGTTTAAAAACGGTGTAATATAAATTAATATTTTTTATCACTTATAATTTTCCGTTTTTGGCAGAATTTTGTTATCTTTGAGAACTGCTTTTAGGAAAGCGTTAATTAATGTAACGAAAACATAATTTTGCAATGGAACGTACTCTCATCATTCTTAAACCGTCGGCCGTACAGCGCGCACTTGTAGGAAAAGTTATCGACCGTTTTCAGCAAAAGGGCCTCACCATCGCCGGTATCAAGATGATGAAACTCGACGAAAAAATCCTCCGCGAACATTATGCACACCTTGTCGACCGTCCCTTCTTCCCCTCGCTCGTCGAATCGATGACGGCAACCCCCGTTATCGTGATGTGCCTAGAAGGCCGGGACGTCGTTGAAGTGGTCCGCGCCATGACCGGCTCCACCAACTCGCGCAAAGCCGCCCCCGGCACCATCCGCGGCGACTTCGGCATGAGCGGACAGGAAAACATTATCCACGCTTCCGACAGCCCCGAAAATGCCATAATCGAAATCAACCGTTTCTTCCGTCCCGAAGAAATCTTTGACTATAAACCTATTACATTCACTTCCATCTACGCCCCCGACGATTTGGCGTAGGGAAGCGGGGAAGTTTAGAAGTGTGGAAGTGTGGAAGATCTTCCTAACTTCCCAACTAAAAACTTCCCGACTCCCCAACTCCTCGTCAACTCTCCAAATTACCAAACTACCAATTTCGCATGCCTAAAATCAAAATACTTCTTACAGCATTTCTTTTTGCAGCCACCGCGACGGTAGCCGCGCAAAACTATCGCCTGCCCGGACAGCACACACGTCAGCACGGCGATCTCCTTGCCAATCAGGAAAAAATTGACAACCAGATAAACCTCTCCGTAAACAATTATATCAATTTCGAGGAAGAAGAAGAACCCGAGCACGACATCTACACCGAAGGCTGGGACTCGAACATGGTAAACTGCTATCAGAACGTGTCTGTGCCGCAGACCGCCACTATCGACGTGTCCAAATTCTCAATGCCCTGCCCCGGATACATGACTTCGCCCTACGGCTACCGCAAACGCTTCCGCCGTATGCACAAAGGCGTCGACCTGAAAGTGAACATCGGCGACACCATCCGCGCCGCCTTCGACGGCAAGGTGCGCCTCACCAAATTTGAGCGTCGCGGCTACGGATATTACGTAGTAGTGCGCCACACCAACGACCTCGAAACCGTATACGGCCACCTCTCCAAATTCCTCGTGGAGCCCGACCAGTATGTAAAGGCCGGCGACCCCATCGCCCTCGGCGGCAACACAGGCCGGTCCACCGGTCCCCACCTCCACTTCGAGACCCGCTACATGGGCTACGCCATCAACCCCTCGGCTATCTTCGACTTCGCTAACCAGACAACGCATACCGACACCTACACCTTCGACAAGCGCACCTATCAGCAGGCGCGTAACTTCTCGCCCGAAGCCAACGCCGAGTATGCCCGCGAATACCAGAAGACGCATCCGGCCAAGGCTTATTCCAACACCAAGTCGGCCAATGCCGCCAAGTCCGGCTCGTCCAAATCCTACACCGTGCGCAAAGGCGACACGCTCAGCCGCATAGCCTCGCGCAACGGCACCACCGTGGCCGCCCTCTGCCGCCTCAACGGCATCACCACCAAGACAACCCTCCGTCCCGGCAAGCGTCTTCGCGTCCGCTAACCGCAAATTACGCAAATAGCATAAATTACGCAAATTACAATTTAACGTTAATGCCCGCCAATGGCTCATTAATTTTTCATTAATGAATTATTGGCGGGCATTAGCGTGAGAGAAACTGCTCTCCTGTCAAAAAAAACAAAAAAAAGTTGCGGAAAAATTTGGAGATTTAAAAAATACGCCGTACCTTTGCACCGCAAAAGCGATAAAAGCCTTACAAAAATGCTTCAATAGCTCAGTCGGTTAGAGCATCTGACTGTTAATCAGAGGGTCGTTGGTTCGAGTCCATCTTGAAGCGCAAAAAGAGTTGTCTTCCACCAAGGCAACTCTTTTTTTTGTGCTTACCGGGAATGCGATTACGGTGCATTGTTGATAAAACAGGGGGACCGCAAGGCGGTCAAATACGGTAGGCACGGGCGAAAGCCCGTGTTTCTAAGGCATCCCGGAGGTTCGACTGCGGCCGCAGTCGAATAACAGCACCACAACATAACATGGGCTTTCGCCCATGCCTACCGTATTAAGCGGCTCTGCCGCTTCTGCCGAAAAGACATCATGCACCGCATTTTCGGCTTGTGCCACACTAACCGCGAAGCGCTTTGCAAAGCAAAGAGCCCTCAGGCTTGTGACATGTGCATTGTGCGCTGCGCTTGGCTTGAACCATCTTGAACTATGAAAGAACCAAAATGAACCATCCTTTTATCTCGTAAAACTCGATATTATCTTGAACAATCTCCGTCACCCCGGTAGGAACACAAGCCTCCGGCTTGTGATAAACTTCACAAGCCGGAGGCTTGTGTTCCTACATACTGGATGGCTATATACCATCCGCGAGGCACACGCTTCGCGGTGCTTCCCATCTATCCCGACCCAACCCCGCATGTCGGCTGCGCCTCCATACGGGGTTAACCAAGGAGCCACGGCTTC
>CANRZQ010000306.1 GCA_947644475.1 uncultured Muribaculaceae bacterium | reverse complement strand
TGTCCATACGCCGTCGAGGGCCACGTGGCGGGGGAGTATCATGAGCAGGGGGATGAGGAATATTACCTGGCGTGCCATGCTGAGGATTATCGATTTCCATGCTTTGCCGATGCTCTGGAAGAATGTTGTGGCGATGATCTGGAATCCGACCATCCAGAACATTGGCATGGCGTGGCGCAGGCCGTTGGATGTGACGGCTATGAGGCCGGGGTCGACGGTGAATATTTTTGCTATTGTCACGGGCATTAGCATTCCGCCGAGGCATCCTGCTGTGGTGATTGCTGTGGCGATTGCTGTGGCGAGCCAGAGGGCATGGCGCAGGCGGTGGTAGTGGCCGGCGCCGTAGTTGTAGCCTACGATTGGCTGCATGCCCATGGTGATGCCGAGCACTATGGTGGTGAGCAGCGAGGCGTAGGTGGTGAATATTCCGGCGGCGCCGACGGCGAGGTCTGAGCCGTATTCGACGAGGGAGCGGTTGATGAGTATGTTTATGCAGCATGCTGCGGCGTTGACCAGGGACGGGGCGGCTCCGATGGATACGATTGCGGCTATGATGCGGAGGTCGGGGCGGTAGATGCCGCGTGTGAAGCGCACGGTGGCGTCTTTGCGGAGGAAGTGGGCGAAGACGAATATTGCGGAGCATAGCATGGAGATGTCGGTGGCTATGGCGGCGCCTTTTATCCCCAGGCCGAGGACGAAGATGAATATCGGGGCGATGGCTATGTTGAGGAGTGCTCCGATGATCATGGTGAACATTGCGCGGACGGGGTAGCCGGATGCGCGCATTATGTTGTTGAAGGAGAAGGCGAGGTTGGTGAACATCATGCCGGGGAGGAGCCATGCCATGAAGTCGAAGGCGTAGGGGAGTGTGGTGTCTGATGCTCCGAATGCCCGCAGGATTGGCTCGAGGAAGATTGCGAATGCGCTTATGTAGAGCACTCCTATCACGAGTGTGAGTGTGAGCGAGTTGCCGAGGACGAGTTGTGCTCCGCGTCGGTCGTTGGCTCCGAGCATTATTGATGTGCGGGCCGATGCTCCGGCTCCGATGAGCACGCCGAGGGCGGCGCAGAGGTTCATTACGGGGAATGTGATGGCGAGGCCTGATATTGCCTCGGCTCCTACTCCTCGGCCTATGTACACGCGGTCGATTACGTTGTAAAGGGACATTACTACCATGCCTACCACGGCCGGAAGGCTGTAGTCCCACAGGAGTCGTCCGATGGGTTTGTGTGCGAGGTCGGTAAGGCGGGAGTCCATTGGTGGTGGGGGAGTTGGGAAGTTGGGGAGATTGGGAGTTGGGGAGGGTGAAAAAATAAGGGCTTTAAGAGGCGAATGCTCTTAAAGCCCTTTGATAAGGTTTAAGGTCATTAAGGACTTTAAGGTCTTTAATGAATCTTGATGTTATTCGCCGGCCTGGGCTTTTGCACGTTCGGCATATGCGCGGATGTCGAAGCGGCGGCTCTGGGCGTATTCCGGATAGTCTTTGATTATGGTCTGGTATGCTTTGTATTCTTCCTTGTAGTTGGCTTCTGCGCGGTAGATGTTGGCTTTCTTGACGAGGATGAATGGCACGATCTGGGGATTGCCGTCGGCGGCGGAGATTGCTTTGTCGAATGCTTTGAGTGCTTCGGCGTTTTGGTTGAGGTTGACGTAGCAGTCGCCCATGAGGGAGTATTGTCCGGCCTCTACGATGTCGGAACTTACGGATGCGTCTTTGAGATAGTCGAGGGCTTCCTGGTATTTGCCGTCGTTGTAGAGTGCGATTGCGGCGTTGAGTTTGGCGCGGTTGCCGGATGCGTGGCCAAGTTTGGCGGCGTCTTTGTAGAGGGCGAGCGCGGTCGAGTCGTTTTGCTCGATGTCGGCGAGGGCTATTGCTTCGTCGGCTTGCTTGGAGCCGTTCTGGTTAACGAGGAACCATACGATTGCGGCCACGGCCACGGCGATTATCACTACTGCTACCGTGATGATTTTCTTCTTGTTGTCTTTTGCAGACTGGATGAGGTCTTTTTCTTCCGTAGGGTTTTGATTCGGGGTTTCCATTGATTATGTTGTGATTTTATTATTCGTAGAGGGTTGGTTTTCAAATTGCAAAGTTATATTAAATTATCGGGATAATGAAATTTTGGGGGTAATTTTTTGATTAATGGATAAAAAACGTGAAAAATAGGATTGTAATTGACGGGTTTTGCTTATCTTTGCACTTTGATTTTTAACTTGAAACGAAACTGATAATGGAACTTACCAGCCTGACGGCAATTAGCGCGGTCGACGGCCGCTACCGCTCGAAGTGTGAGCGTCTCGACGAGTTTTTTTCGGAATATGCGCTGATAAAATACCGTGTGCGTGTCGAAATCGAATATTTCATTGCCCTTACCGAACTTGGGTTGCCGCAACTTCCGGCTCTCGGCGAGATCGACAAGGAGGTTATCCGCGGCATCTATCGCCAGTTCACCGTGGAGCAGGCTGCCCGCGTGAAGCAGATTGAGTCGGTCACCAACCACGATGTCAAGGCCGTTGAGTATTTCATCAAGGAGCAGTTCGACGCCCTGCATGTGTCGGTCGATATCAATATGTACAAGGAGTTTATCCACTTCGGCCTTACCTCGCAGGATATAAACAACACGGCTGTGCCTCTGAGCATCCGCGACGCGCTTGCCGAGGTTTACCGTCCGGCTGTGGTGTCGCTTATCGACGACCTCCGCGCCCGCGCCGAGGAATGGAAAGACATCCCCATGCTTGCCAAGACTCACGGACAGCCGGCGTCGCCCACCCGCCTGGGCAAGGAGTTCATGGTGTTTGTCTACCGTCTGGAGCAGCAGCTGGCCGCTCTCGATGCCGTGAAGGTGTCGGGCAAGTTTGGCGGCGCCACGGGTAATTTCAACGCCCACCGGGCTGCTTATCCCAATGTGGAT
>CANRZQ010000305.1 GCA_947644475.1 uncultured Muribaculaceae bacterium | reverse complement strand
GCTTAAAAGCGATGCAAAGGTAGGTTTTTTTTTGTAATTATGCAAATTTTTGGTGTGTTTTATTGTTGGGCGTGCACGGCCGGGTGGTAAAATGGGCTTTGCGGTAGGATGATGGCCGGGAGTCACGGTTGATTGCGGAGTCAAGATGTGTAATATTTGGCATAATCGAACGCTCCGGCAGGCTCCGCCACAGCCCGTGGTTGATTCTCTTTGGCTTGTCCCCGCATGTCGGCTGCGCCTCCATACGGGGTTAACATCAAGCGTCACGGCTTCGCCGTGTTGAACTTGTGACTGGCTGGTAATGAAAAAAGCGTGCATCCGGCGGGGTGCACGCTTGTATTGTTGTTTTCGTAAAAGTTTATTTTTCTTCTTTTACTTCGGGGTATTCGGTTTTGATATCTACGTCATAGACTGTTTCTTTGTATTTGCAGTCGAATGTGAGTGAGAGGCCACGGTTGATGTCGAGGGTGCCGCGAAGGTCGGTGATGGGGCAGTCGTTTTTGGTGGTCTCGGTGTTGCTGCCGTCAATGGTGACGGGGTAGAGGGGTGTGGCGGGGGTGTAGGCGTCCTGGTCGTAAGCAAGGTAGATGGCGCCGTTTTTAACGGTGAAGGGCACGTTTTTGATGCGTACGTTGGCTGCGGCTACGGTGTTGTTGATGCGTGCGCCGGAGATGTTGATGTTGGCTTTGAGGTTTTGGTTGTCTCCTTTTTTGAAGAAGGTGTTGAGGTTGGTGTCGACGGTTGTGCCGTTGGTTGCGTCGAGGGTGATGAGGTAGACGGGCTCGTCATCGTCGGCGGGGGAGTATTCGGTGCCGTCGGGCGATTTGACGTTGGTCTCGCCGGTTACGATGGCGAGGGAACTTACGGATTGTACGGAGTGGTTGTTGTTGATTGTGTAGGTGAGGTCGACTACGGGTGAGTATACTTGCTGGATGGTGTAGTCGAGCATTTCGAGGCGGAATTCGGTGAATACGGGTACGTTGGCGAAGTTGCCTGCGGAGGGTGTCGCGTCGACCATCTTTATTTCTTTCCAGCCGCGGCTGTTGTATTTCCAGGGCACTTTGCTGAACTGGAGCACGGGGAATGACTGGTTGGGCAGGCGGAGGCCTGTGATCTTGATATTGCAGGTGTTGTCGGAATAGTTGAATTCAAGATTGTAGGATACTCCGGTGTGGACTGTTGTCACCATTGTGTTGTTGTCGGTGATGAAGTTGAGGAATCCGGGGAGTTCCTGTGTGGTCACGTAGTCGGCGCTGCTGTTGGTGTCGCAACTTGCAAAACCGATGGCTGCGGCTACCGCAAGGATAAAAGAGGCAAAAAGTTTTGTTATTTTCATTTTAATTATTGATTGGTTACGATAATCGGACGGCAAAGATAATAATTAATAATTGAATATTTATGCCGCATAAGGAGTTTTGGTATTATTTAACAGTTGTTTGCTAAAACTTACCAGCGGGTGGTGAAGGCGACGGATGAGAGCTGGGCGGGGATGGGGGGCGCGAGTTTGGCGACGGTGATTTCGCCGGATGTGATGAGGCCGGGGAATTCTGTGTCGAGGCGCCGGCGGATGCGGCCGGCCACGGCTTCGATCAGTGCGTTGGGTTGTGTCATTTCTTCGCGGACGAGTTCGACTATGCGGGCGTAGTTTATCGTGTCGGTGAGCGCGTCTGTGTCCATGGCGCGGTCGGAGAGGGGCACGTCGAGGCGGATGTCGATCTGGAATTCGTTGCCGACGCGGCGTTCCTGCTCGGCCACGCCGTGGCGGCCGAGCAGGCGCAGGCCGTTTATTGATATGATGCCCATGGTCACTTGCCTTTTTTGCCGGCGCGGCGGCTGTCGTGGCGGCGCGCTTTCGGTTTTTTGGTGCCTTGGCGTCGGAGGGCTTCTTTGGCGCCGATGTTTTCGCCTTTGTTGTCGGTGCGTGCGGAGCGTGGGCGGCCTTCGTCGTCGACAAGGGCGAAGTCGAGTTGTTTTTTGTCGAGGTTGGCTCGTGCTACCTGCACTTTTACGGGGTCGCCAAGGCGGTAGCGTGTGTTGTGGCGGCGTCCTGTGAGGCAGAAGTTTTTCTCGTCGAAGTCGTAGTAGTCGTCGGCGAGGTCGCGCACGGGCACGAGGCCTTCGCATTTGTTGTCGTCGAGTTCGACGTAGAGGCCCCATTCGGTGACGCCTGAGATTACTCCGGAGTATATTTCGCCAAGGTGGTCGTTCATATACTCGACTTGCTTGTATTTTATTGAGGCGCGTTCGGCGTTGGATGCGAGTTGCTCCATGTCGGAGGAGTGCTTGCATTGCTCGGAGAGTTTCTCGACGTTGACGCTGCGGCCGCCTTCGAGATAGCGTTCGAGCAGTCGGTGGACCATCATGTCGGGGAAGCGGCGGATGGGGGAGGTGAAGTGGGTGTAGTAGTCGAATGCGAGGCCGTAGTGTCCGATGTTGTCGGTCTGGTACACGGCTTTTGCCATGGAGCGTATGGCGATGGTGGAGAGGAAGTTTTCTTCGCCTTTGCCTTTTACGTCGGCGAGCATTCGGTTGATTGAGCGGTTGACGTCTTTTGAGGATCCGGTGGGGCGTACTTTGTAGCCGAAGGTTTTGGCGAGTGTGGAGAGGTCGGCGAGTTTGCCGGGGTCGGGCATGTCGTGGACGCGATATACGAATGCCTTGGGTTTTTTGCGTCCTTGCGGACGGCCTATGAATTCGGCTACTGTGCGGTTGGCCAGGAGCATGAATTCTTCGATGAGTTTGTTGGCGTCTTTTGATTCTTTGAAGAATACGCCTATGGGGTGTCCGTTCTCGTCGATGTCGAACCGCACTTCGGCGCGGTCGAATTCTACGGAGCCGTTGTCGTAGCGTTCCTTGCGGAGTATTTTGGCGAGGCGGTCGAGGGCGAGGATTTCGTCGGCCATGTCGCCTTTTCCGGTTTCGATCACTTCCTGGGCTTCTTCG
>CANRZQ010000304.1 GCA_947644475.1 uncultured Muribaculaceae bacterium | reverse complement strand
TTGGAGCGGAGGCCGGCCGGAGCGTTCGAAAATACCAACCGTGATGCAGAACGCTCCGGCCGGCCTCCGCTCCGATACCACTGGTGTATACAATTCACATTACCGGGGGTTGCGCTGTCGCTCCACCCCCGGCTACATTCTTGAAGCGCATACGCGCTTCTCCTCCTTAGCGATAGGTTATTTGAACCGCATTGCACGAGCCGTGCGTCCCTACAATCTCGGCATAAACAGCCTTTTTGACACACCCTCTTTATAATAGATAAAAATATCTCGGCAACGTCTGCCACCAAACACGGCAAAGCCGTGACTCCTTGGATAACCGCGTATGGAGGCTAAGACGACATGCGCGGCCCCCCCCCCAATGCCTCCGATGCCGGCACTGTGGAACTGTGCCTCGTGCAATATTAGACTCAGCCCTCCGACATACAATCCGTACGGCATACATCCATAGGTATAAAAATTTTAATTGCAAACCTCCAAAAGTATTTGACATCCAAAAAAATTCGTAAATTTGCGTTTGGAAATATATGTGGCCATTGCCGCGTCATTTTCCCAAGACATATAAAAAAGCGTTTTTTTGCTTTACCCTATTCACGAAATCGACAATTTCTAAAACAAAGTGGGTCAAGCAGTTCATAAGACGCTCATGCTTGTCGTATATCCACTCCCCGGCAAGGGGCATCGATATTCGATAAGGCGTGGGAGTGGACTGTTTATTACTTTGTTTGGCGTTTGGCGATGCCAGTGAATAGATAAACTGAATCGTCCCGCGCTTTTTTCATATCCACTCCACAAAAGGCAGCCCATGAGAGTTTGGGACAATCCCATGGCACGCCACACAAATTCATCATGCGAGAGTTATGTAAAACATGTTATTGGCTAAAAGCCGTAATCTTAATGCTCGTAATCGGCATTAGTATTTCATGCCATGCCCAGACTTATAAGGCAACATTACGAATGGATGGAGAAAAATTTGAAAATGCCGAAGTTTCTTTTGGATACACGAATTTTGGAGATGAAACCGAACCCGAATGGGTATGGGTTATCTCGGGGGAAACAGGTGCTTCTGATGAATTGGATCATATGTATTTCCTTAGCGAAAATGCAATGTGGTCTTTCGATAACGAACGCCCATATATTAAATCTCAAAATGATTTAGCTATTGTAAAAAATGCCTACACGTTGTGGGTGGCGGGCAGAAATCAAGACATTATTCAAATTGGCACATACGGAGCGAATATAGATGGCGAATTTACACCTCAGTTTATATTAGTTACTATATATGACCCACAAGAGTCTCCTAAATGTAGTTATTGGATTGATTATAGCATCGAGACCTGTCAAGAAATCTACGACGCAATAGAAAACGCCATTGAAAACCTCGATATTCCAAGGGTTCAATGACAAACTCACTTCAAAGACAGAATTATGTTGAATCGTTTTCCTGCATTGGTTGTCTTTATCTTATGCAACCTGTACTCTTTCTCACAAACAGCCAAGATTCAGGATGTTTGGGTAGACTATAACATTTTCAAAAACGACATGAAAGGGCTGTCTGTACACACCAAATTTTCAGTTCGTAACATGCAGGATAAAAAAGTAGAGTGCATAGTCGCTTTTTATGACGAAAATAAAAATCGAATAAAAACGAGCAGCACTAACTATCAAACGTCTAACAACTCTGCTGTTACATGGACTTATGTAACACCTAAATACAAATCCACGACATTTAATGACGTTGAATGTTTCATGCCATACAAAGCGTTAGAAATGGCTGAGGGCAAGCATAGGTATTATTATAAAGTTTTTGTAAGAGATGCCGATGCGAATATTCTTGCGTCATCAGATTATTATAGGTTTAAAGGAACGGGAGCGAAAAAGACAACTAATGTTAAATCAGCACCCAAACAAACCAAAACTTACCGTCATACTTTCGCCAACGGGTCATATACAGACGTGACTGAAAAGCCTGACGGCTCGTCAACACATATCCACCATAGCCCTTGTCGTTCGTGCAAAAGTTCCGGCCTTTGCTCCATGTGCCATGGCGCGGGACAAAGAATATCCGGATGGGGCCGCTATCAGAGTTTGACAATGTGCACTTTTTGTGGCGCGTCCGGCAAATGCAAATTTTGCGGAGGCACTGGGGAAAATGTCATGGTTAGTTTCTATGACCACAAATCTCAATCCATGGAAAGTTTTGACGTGAATTCGGGGAAAAAATATTTTTCTGTGGCCGGAGGAAACAGTCATGATAATAATTATAACTCGTCAACAAGCAATAATTCGACATGCAATAATTGCCATGGCACGGGGGTTGACCCCTACCCCTGGAGTGATCCCGCGTCAAATGCTTTACAAAGATTGCCATGGTGCTATACAAATTCGGAGGGATCCCAATGTCCTTATTGTTCTGAAAGGGCATGGCATCAGCACTATAAATGCCCAAGTTGCAATCCGTGACATGCCACATTGGAAAATATTATTTAAGCACCCTCATTGGGGTGCTTTTATTTTTCGGCGAACTTTTTTATTGAGGAAAAAGTTGTAAATTTGCAAGTGACGTTTCTTTATTTTTTTGACTGTTATGAAAAAGTTTAGTATTCTCCTTATATCAATATTCACAGCATTGTCAGCCATGGCCGACGAGCAGATTCGATGGCTCGAGACTAAGGCCGATTTCGGCGCGTTCGACGAGGACACCGGCGCAGTGTCGACAGTGTTCCGCTTCGTCAACGGCACCAACGAGCCGGTAGCCATTATCGCGGCCAACGCTTCGTGCGGATGCACGG
Organism: uncultured Muribaculaceae bacterium; assembly: GCA_947644475.1. GTDB lineage: Bacteria > Bacteroidota > Bacteroidia > Bacteroidales > Muribaculaceae > CAG-873. The sequence goes on along the minus strand of CANRZQ010000304.1, from coordinate 165 downwards.
CCCCAATTTACAGCCGCGAGCCTGTGGCCGTGGGCGACACGGCAAAAATCGAGGTGCGCTACGACCCGGCAGGCCGTCCCGGACGCTTCGAGAAATTTGTGAGCGTGCGCACCTCGGCCGACGACACGAAAACCAAACTTATCGTGCGTGGCGTGGTCGTAGGCC
>CANRZQ010000303.1 GCA_947644475.1 uncultured Muribaculaceae bacterium | reverse complement strand
TCTGTCGCTCGCGGGGTTGTTTTCCCGTTTGCGGTTGCAAAGTTAAGACGTTTTTCTGAATCCGCCAAATAAAAATATGCTTTATGACATAGTTTTAACAGATTTTAACAGTTGAAACGCGGCCGCTTTTGCCGTTTTACGGTGTTAGTTTGCTACATATCAGTGACTTATGGCTATTTGCACAGTTTACCCCGTTTTCCGAACTTTTTCGGCCTCTAATTTGTATCGCAGATAAAGACGGCGGATAATGGCATCAAGAACTGATGCCTGAACAAGTTTGCGATTTCCGATTATTATATCTATTTTTGTGAACATTTTAACATTATATATAATATATGAGACTTGACGGACGCAGAAGAAGCAGCAATGTTGACGACCGCAGGCGCATTTCCGGCAAATCGGCCGGCATAGGCGGCGGCATTGTAGGTGTGATAATCGTGGCAGTGCTCACGCTGCTTGGCGGCGGCGACATTGGCGATGTGATAAGCCGTGTAATGGGCTCGGGAGCACTTCAAGGCTCCGGGACCGCCGAATATGTAGAAACCGAGGAGGACGCTCGCCTGGCCGACCTCTCCTCGAAAGTGCTCGCCGGCACCGAGGATGTGTGGACGCGCGAGTTCAAACGCCAGGGCTGGGGCGAATACGAGTGCCCTAAACTGGTGCTTTTCCACGGCGCGGTGCAAAGCGGATGCGGAAACGCCACGTCGCAGACCGGCCCGTTTTACTGCTCGGCCGACCAGACCGTGTATATCGACCTCGACTTTTTCAAGACTATGGAGAGCAGCATCGGCGGCGGAGGCGACTTCGCTTATGCCTATGTCATAGCCCATGAAGTAGGCCACCACGTGCAGTATCTGCTGGGGACGCTATCCGATGCTCATGAGCAGATGGCGCGCCTGCCCGAGAAAGAGGCAAACAAGATAAGCGTGCGCCTCGAACTCCAAGCCGACTTCTACGCCGGGGTATGGGCTTATCAAGACAACGAAATGTTCGGCTCGATTGAGGACGGCGACATAGCCAACGCCGTGAACGTGGCAGGCAAAATCGGCGACGACTACCTCCAACGGCAGGCCTATGGCCGCGAGATGCCCGACTCGTTCAATCACGGACGCTCCGAGCAGCGCGTACGCTGGCTAAAAAAGGGCATCCAGACGGGCAATCCCCTTTTGGGCGACACATTCTCGCCATCCTACTCCTCATTATAATATATAGCATATATTAAAGCGGCAGCCTTTCAAAATGACGAAAGGCTGCCGCTTTGTGTCATTTTTATTAATTTTATCCACAAAAACAATGGAAATTCAAAAAATATGTTAACTTTGCCGCAAATTTACAAACCAATTACTATTTGCTTATGAAAAGAGAATTACTGCTGAAAGCCCTGTGCTGCGCAGGGATGCTCAGCGCATTGCCCGCTACCGCACAGTCTGTGGTTTTCTCCGAGACGTTCGCCAACCCGTTCGAACAGACCGGCTGGACTCAAATCGACGCTGACGGAGACGGCAACTGCTGGCAAATCACATCAAAAAGCGCGTGGGTGACCGTAAAGAACGGCAACCTTGCCGCCTCGTTTACCCGCAATCCCGACAATTACAATGTTACATATGGAGCGCAGGACAACTGGCTCGTCTCGCCCGCCATTGCAATTCCCAACGACGCCTGCGTCCTCACTTTCGACTATGCGGCACAGGACGAGGACCAGGTAGAGCCTCTGAGCGTGCTTGTGTCGGAGAATTATCCCGAAGGAGGCACCGAAGGCTTCGAGCCGCTGCTCAGCCGCTCGGCCGAGGCCGGATACGACGGCATAGAATGGGAGAATATCTACGGACAGACTCTCGCCAAATATTCCGGCAAGACCATTTATCTCGCTTTCCGCCACAAGGCATCGGCAACCTACGCCTTGACCATCGACAATATAAAAGTGTCGAACCAGAAAGGCCCGAAAGCCCCTACCCTATCCTCGGCCACCGCTGACGCCGACGGCGAGCTGAAAGTGACTCTGTCGTGGACCAACCCGGGCTATACCGCCACTGGCGATGCCATCACCGGCCTCGACATAAACGTGTACCGCGACAGCCAGCTCCTCACCACCATCTCCGGCGCCACTCCCGGCGAAGCCGTCACATGGACCGACGAGAACGTAACCGGCGGCAAGCACACATATTATGTAACAGCCAAAACCGACGAAGGCGAGAGCGGGCCGTCGGCCTCGCGCACCGCAATCGTGGGCCCCGACGTGCCCAACTACGTGTCGAACCTCGTGGCTAACGTTCAGCCCGACGGCTCTGTTGTAATTACATGGGACGCCCCGACAAAAGGCGCCAGCGGAGGCGTGTTCAACCCCGCCAACGTTACCTACAAAGTGATCCGCACCATCGACGGCTCTGCCGAGACAATAAAAGAAGGCCTCAAAACGCTCCGCTATGTCGACACACCGGTCCGCGGCAAGAACATACGCTACGATGTGCTGGCGGTGAACGCTGCCGGCGAATCGGCAATCAACACCCCGGCATCGGTGATGCTCTTCGACTCAGCCCTTGCCGACATCAACGCCACCCCCGACGCCGTGAAGGACAACTCGCTTTCGCGTGTGCCAATGGAACTCAACTCAAAGTATTCCGTATTCCAGACAATATACTATCCCGAGGAACTCGGATTCGTAACCGGCGACATCAACCACATTATATATAAGGTGGCACACGCCACGGAATCGACCATCAATGTGCCGGCACGCGTCTACATCGCGTCTACCGACCTTGCCGACCTCTCCGGCAAATGGGCTCCCGTTTCGGCCGACGACCTCGTGTTCGAGGGCACATTCGACATCTCGTGGGGCGACAACGACATGGCCGTAACCCTCGACAAAGCGTTCGACTACAAGGGCGGCAACATCGTCGTCACAGTAATCAAGGACGACAGCCCCAACGGAAGTTACTCCGACCGCTTCTATGCCAAGGCCACATCACACGCCAACCGCACATACAGCA
>CANRZQ010000302.1 GCA_947644475.1 uncultured Muribaculaceae bacterium | reverse complement strand
GGTGTCGAGGCGCGCGACGATGCGGCGGACACATTCGTCGATTGGCGCATGTACGAAGATGCTTATCACGTCGGGGAAGTCGCGCAGGACGTAGTCGGCGCTCCGGCCTACGATTATGCAGGGGCCTTGGTCGGCGATGTGGCGGATGAAGTCGCTCTGGGTGCGGTAGATGGAGTCGTCGGATATTGACGATGTGCCGGCATACCAGGGCATTGCGCTTACGCCGAAGGCAAATGGGATGGCTCCGTTGATGAAGCGGGGCACGCGTTCGTCGTTGTTGACGAAGTAGTCGGGGCTTACGCCGGCTTGTTGGGCGGCCTGCAAAAGCAGTTCTTTATCGTAGAACGGGATGCCGAGTTTTTGTGAGAGTATCCGGCCGAGTTCCCGGCCTCCGCTGCCGAATTGGCGTCCGATTGTGATTACGTATTTTTTCATGGAGTTGGGAAGTTGGGAAGTTGGGGAGTTTGGTAGTTCTAAAAGGCGTTTTTTTCGCCGGCGATGGCGTTGATTACGGTGCGGACTATTATTTTGAGGTCGAGGAGGAATGTCCAGTTTTCGATGTACCAGCAGTCGAACTCGACGCGCCGTTCCATTTTCCAGAGTTCGTCGGTGATGCCGCGGTAGCCGTTGACTTGCGCCCAGCCTGTGATGCCGGGCTTTACGATGTGGCGCACCATGTAGAGGTCGATGAGTTTGGCGTATTGGTCGGTGTGGCTCAGCATGTGCGGGCGCGGGCCTACGATTGACATGTCGCCGCGGAGCACGTTGAAGAACTGGGGGAGTTCGTCGATGGATGTTCGCCGCAGCAGCCGGCCGACGGCGGTGGTGCGCGGGTCGTGGCGTGTGGCCTGGTGGGAGTTGGCGGCGGCGTTGACGCGCATGGTGCGGAATTTGTAGCAGCGGAATGTGTTGCCTCGGTAGCCGGTGCGTTCCTGGCTGAAGAATATAGGACCGGGCGATGATAGTTTTATGGCGATGGCCACGGGGATGAGCACCAGGGGGGAGAAGATGAGCACTGTGGCGGAGAACGCTATGTCGAAGGCGCGTTTAATGGCGCGGTTGACGGTGCTTGTGAGGGGATTGTGGCGTATCGACACCACGGGCATGGCCCCGATGTTGTGGAGTTCGAAACTGCGGGCTATGCGGCGTGAGATGCGCGGCACGTAGTAGAAACTTATTACGTTGTCGTCGGCTGTCTTTACCACGGATGAGAGGGTGTCGGCGTATTCGCCGTCGCCTTGCATTGTGTAGTATAGGTGGTCGATGCGGATGCGCTTGGCATATGTGCCGATGTCGGCGATGCCTCCGAGGTGGGGACAGGGCAGGTCGGGGTCGGGGTTGTCGGAGAAGAATCCGAGCACGCGGATTCCGAATCCGGCGTCTGACTGCATTTCCTCGAGCAGGCGCCGGGCTGTTGAGCCGGAGCCTACGATTACGGCGCGCACGTAGTTGTAGCCGGCGCGGCGCATGGCTTTGAGTATTTGCCGCGATACAATCCACCACAGGGGCACGAATATGGCCATGAGAGAGTAGAATGTGACAAATGCCCGCCATGGAATCACGTCGAGGTTGACAAATGTGAGCAGCGACAGGAAGAACAGGGCGTGGATGCCCACGGTCTCTACTGCGCCGAGGAATACGTGGTCCATGAGCAGGATGCGCTGTGAGTGTGCGCTGCGCATGGTCCAGAACACTACGGGGAGGTAGGATGTGTTGACCAGCACCCATATCATGTTGATGCGCGACGAGCGGGCAATCTCGGGATACAGGGCTATGGTTACGGCAAAGATAATATTTACCAGGACCAGATCAAAGAGGTTGAACAGTCCCGGCAAATATTTTCCGAAATAGTGAGTTCTCGCCAAGGTGGTTTATGCCTTTAAGTTCTATTAAAAAAACAAACCCGGCAAATTTATTTTTTTTCGTTCACTAACGAGGAGTCGATGATGCGTATTTTTTCCTCGATCTGACGGATGTCGTCGCGGAGGCGTTCGATTTTCTGGTTGAACTCGCGCAGCATCGATTCTCCGGTTTTGGATTTTGATGTGAGGAATCCGATGTTGTTCTCGTAGGTGCGGATGTCGGCGCGCCGGCTTTCGAGGGCGCGGACGAGGCGGTCGCGCTCGCGGTAGAGTTTTGCGTTGTCGCCTTCGAGTTCTTTGATTGATGTCTCGAAGCGGTCCATGCGAGCGCGTGTCTCGTTGAGGTTGAGGCGGCGGCGCAGTGCAGAGGTGAGTGTGCGGTAGGCGTCGTTTATCTTGTCTTTCTCGCGGAAGGGCACGTGGCCTGTCTGCTGCCAGCGTTCCTGTATGCTGCGCAGGGCGGCGAGCGCTTCGTCGTCGGGAGTGGCGTCGGTGATGGCGGCGAGAGCGTCGATGATTTCACGCTTGGCTTTGAGGTTGGCTTGTTCTTCGGAGCGCTGGCCCGATGTGGCTTGTTTTTTCTGCTCGAAGAAGTGGTCGCATGCTTCCTGGAAGCGTCGCCATACGGTGTCGCTGTGTTTTTTGGGCACTGCGCCGATTGTTTTCCATTCTTTCTGCATCTCGACCAGACGGTCGGTAGTCTTGCGCCATTCGGTGCTGTCTTTGAGGGCCTCGGCTTCTTCGGCGAGTGCGGTCTTGCGGGCGAGGTTGGCGGCGTATTCTTCTTTTACGGCCTTGAAGTAGGCTGCTTTTGCGGTGAAGAAGTCGTCGCAGCGCTGGCGGAAGCGGGCGAAGAGGGCGTTGTTTACCTTGCGTGATGCGTATCCGAGGGTCTTCCACTGGTTTTGCAGGGCGATGATTTGTGTTGTCATCTGGTCCCATGCTGTGAATGATGAGAGTGCCGAGAAGTCGAGAGCCTCGATTTGCTCGCAGAGTTCGGTCTTGGCGGCTTCGTTTTTGGCCTCGCGCTCTTTGCGTTCTTCGAAGAAGGCCTGGTATTTTTTGTTGATTACGGCCGACGCGTCTTTGAATCGGGCCCAGATGTCGTCGCGGAGTTCTTTTGCCACGGGGC
>CANRZQ010000301.1 GCA_947644475.1 uncultured Muribaculaceae bacterium | reverse complement strand
GTCGTCTCCAATCATCGGATTGCCAGCACCCATCATCAGCCTGTTCAGCCCGATTCCGGAAAGATAGTCGACTCTCGACTGCATCAGCGATACTTGCCGAGAAGCCTTGTCGCGCAAATTTATAAAATCTCGTTCATTAAATGCAGGGGCGTTAAGAATATCGCCAATTACAGGGAGCACCTTCTCGGTTCGGTCATTCATCGACAGCAGGCTCACCATCATATGATGTCCGTTAGCGGCTATGCGAAGTATGGCTCCATTGAAATCAAGTATTTCAGCCACTTCCCCACCCGTGTGTCCCCCTGCGCCTTCACGCATGAGTTCCGCCGTGATTTGAGCAGTGACACCTACGCTGCAATCGGCTTTTCCTCCATCAAATATCATCATAAGATGATTCACTTCTTGCGAACCACCGTTAATTTCATATAACTCAGTGCTGTTGGGAAGAATCTCCTTCTCAACCTCCGGCAGTCGCAGCCCTTCGATTGAGTGAACTTTTGGAGGGCAGGTACGGTCAAGCATGGTCGGAAAGATATTTCTCTGCATTTGCCAAGTCCTCGGGAGTGTCGATGCCAATGGTGGGTTGCGTGGTTTCTGCCGTAGCGATGCGGTAGCCGTTTTGCAGCCATCGAAGTTGCTCGAGCGACTCGGCTATTTCAAGCGACGACTGCGGCAGTTTTGTGATTTGATCGAGAATGTCGTTGCGATAGGCGTATATGCCCACATGGGTATAAAACTGCTGATGCTCGAGCCATTCGTTCCAAGGATAATTACGTACATAAGGGATAATAGACCTTGAAAACATCAAAGCATCTCCATTATTATCCATGACTACTTTTGGCGAATTCGCATTGAACAAAGCCTCAAAGCCACGTGCCGGGTCGAACGGACGGACAAGCGTTGCTATTTCCGTTCCTTCCCGGTCGAAACATTTTTTCAGGGCTGCGATCTGTTGAGGCGCGATAAAGGGCTCGTCGCCTTGTATGTTGATCACCACATCGGCATCTGATTCAAGTCGGTGATATGCCTCGCACACACGGTCGGTGCCCGACCTGTGCTCGGCAGATGTCATCACTGCCACTCCGCCAAAGGCCTTTACCGCCTCGGCGATACGCTCGTCATCAGTGGCCACCGCCACCTCATCAAGTTCAAGACGTGCGCGGCGATATACACGCTCTATCACAGTCATTCCTCCAAGCATTGCCAGGGGTTTGCCCGGAAATCGGGTCGACGCATATCGCGCCGGTATTATGCCAATAAATTTCATAGGAATATTCTATTTTGTTTCAATTTGCCGTTTTTTTCGGAAATACCCGGGCAGGAGAATCACCCCGAGTATCAGATATATATAATATGTAATCAAACGCCATATTAAGGCAAGCACAACAGCGATTCCGGCTGAGCCAATCAAATCGCCGTAATACTCAGTGAACATCCATTCGCTGATTCCGGAGCCGCCCGGAGTCGGGCTTACCATCAGCACAACCCATACCACAAACTGGCGCCCGAAGACTAACACGGGTGATGAATGTGGCACAAAACCCCAAAATAAAGCGTTCACAATCAGATAGCGTGAGAACCATGATACAACAGTCGCTCCAAAAACATTCAGCCACCATCGTCGCGGACAGGTCTTGACCCACGCGGATGTGGCCACCATGTTCGATGTCATTTTCTCGACAGCCGGGAGCCAGCGGCGCAACCATCGCATGGAGAATATGCGTGTAAACGCTTTCTCGACCAATCGCGGACGAAGAATGATGCCTGTGAACAATATGGCTGTCCATATCACGATTCCGGCATAAACAAGCCAAAAAACAATTTCCACGCCTTGAAGAAAGGCATTGTCGGGGCTGTTGCCAAACAAATCTCCAAATGGTATCAGCGCAACTATTATCGGACAGAATATCACGAAAAACAGTTCATCGAGGAAAAGAGTGGTAAGGGTGAGCGTTGTTGCCCGCCCCACAGCCAGCCCCTCACGGTTGAGATAGAAAACGGCAAGAGCACTGCCGCCAACGGCCGATGGCGTTATTGCAGAAGTGAACGCACACATGAGGTCGACACGAAGGGACCTTTTCCATGAAAGGTCGGGAGATGATATTGTGTGAAACCTCCATGTGAGCCCGAAGTCTCTGCCGACAACAAAAAGGCACGCGAGGGCAATACCTGTCCACGCTCTGGCATCGAAACGCATGTCGCGCCATGCAACTCCGGATAGATCGTCATTAAATAGCCAGATAATAACTCCCAATCCGATTACGACCGGAAGCACCATCTTCCAAAGTATACTTTTCAAATCCACTTTGGATCAATCATTTTTAGACGCATGCTTTAATTCGGCAATGGCTTGCTCGGTAGCCTTCACCGGATCTTCGGCATCGGCAATCCGGCGGCTTATCGCCACGCCGCTTACTCCTGATGCCATTACACTGCCAAAATCTGATACAGGAGCATCGCCGGCATAAACCAATGGCAACACTTCTCCTTCCGAGCGGAAATCTGCCACAATGCGGGTGATGCTGTCAAGATCCATTGCAGACGCAAATTGAGCGTAATCCACATCGACACCTTGAAGCGCCATTGCCTGCATGAACGATCCGATCTCAACACCTATTATGGCTTCCGGGCCGAAAAGTTCCCGAAGTTCGGCAGGCGAGCGCCTGTCGTCTTGCAAGAGCACTCCGTGTATACCGAGTTCTTTTGCCATATCTACATGGTCGACCATAGTTAGGATTGTGGATGATTCCTTGCAAAGCGGAATAATCTCCAATGTCATTTCGCGTATGACCTCATCCGGCATTTCTCCCGGATCGAGAACAATCCAGGCACATCCGCCCTCTATGGCCATCTGCACCAATTCAGGCACAGAAAAACGGTTGTTTTCTCTCGCTATAAACTGTAACATGGCGTATATTCATTATATTGTGATGCAAAGTTAACAACTTTCCACCAATAAAGGATATAACCGCATAAAAAATTTAATTATCCATATA
>CANRZQ010000300.1 GCA_947644475.1 uncultured Muribaculaceae bacterium | reverse complement strand
GACCATGAGTTCGAGTTTGTCGATATGGTAGCGGATTTCTTCCATAGGAGCGAGCACCGTATCGTGATAAGCGATTGCCTTTTCTCACTCAGATTCTATGCGGTTTGCTCTCTTTCGCGCTTCTATCATGTCGGCGACACGACGCTTGATAACCGACATATGGGCGGAAATCTTTTCGATTGTCTCCAAGTCGTGCGAGATAATCTCGGCGCCTTTTTCTTCGGAGAAAAGAGATTTCAGTTTCACCACATTGTCGACAAGTTGCGACTGGTATTTGGTTGCAACCGGTATGATATGGTTGATGGCAAGATCGCCAAGGACACGGGATTCAATCTGCACTTTCTTGGTGTACATTTCCCATTTCACCTCGTTGCGTGCTTCAAGTTCAACTTTCGAGAGCACGCCCGTACGGGCAAACATGTCGATGGTCGACTGGCTGAGATAAGAATCAAAAATTTTCGGGGCAGACGTCTCGCAGTCGAGACCGCGGCGGCCCGCTTCTTCCTTCCATTCGTCGGAATAACCGTTGCCATCGAAATGTATGGGCTTGGAGAAGCGTATGAGTTCACGGATTTCCTCGAGCAGAGCCACGCGAAGTTCCTCGCCCTTTTCTACACGGGCATCCACCTTGGCCTTGAACTCTGTGAGCTGGTCGGCTATTGCAGCGTTAAGGACCATCATTGCAGCCGCATTGTTGGCAGAGGATCCTACGGCGCGGAACTCAAAGCGGTTGCCGGTGAATGCGAATGGCGAGGTGCGGTTGCGGTCGGTATTATCAAGCAGCAATTCCGGAATCTGGGCCACGCCAACCGAATATTCTTCTTTATGAGAGAAGTCGGAAAGTTCCTCGTTGGTGGATTTTTCGATTCGGTCGAGGATTCCTGCGAGTTGGCTGCCGGTGAAAATGGAGATGATGGCAGGGGGGGCTTCGTTGGCTCCAAGGCGATGGGCGTTGGTGGCGGACATAATGGATGCTTTCAGCAAGCCATTGTGCTTGTAGACAGAAGCCATTACATTTACCACAAAGGTAAGGAATTGCAGATTCTCACGCGGAGTTTTGCCCGGAGCAAACAGCAATGTGCCGGTATCGGTGCCAAGGCTCCAGTTGTTGTGCTTTCCGGAACCGTTAACTCCTGCGAAAGGCTTTTCGTGGAGAAGGACACGGAAATTATGACGGCGTGCAACCTTTGCCATGAGCGACATCAACAGAAGGTTGTGGTCGTTGGCAAGATTGGTCTCCTCGAAAATCGGGGCAAGTTCAAACTGGTTTGGAGCCACCTCATTATGGCGTGTCTTAGCCGGGATGCCGAGGCGGTGGCATTGGATTTCCAGATCGAGCATGAAGGCTTCGACACGTGAGGGAATGGCACCGAAGTAATGGACCTCAAGCTGCTGGTTCTTTGCGCTCTCATGTCCCATAAGGGTGCGCCCTGTCATGACAAGGTCGGGACGGGCGGCATAGAGTGATTCATCCACGAGGAAATACTCCTGCTCCCAGCCGAGATATGAATTCACGTGACGCACTTCGGGGTCGAACCACTGCGCCACGGCGGTGGCCGCCTTGTCCACAGCATTCAAGGCCCGGAGCAATGGAGTCTTATAGTCGAGCGACTCGCCGGTATATGAGATAAAAATAGTGGGTATGCAAAGAGTCTCGCCAAGGATGAAAGCGGGCGAGGAAATATCCCATGCCGAGTAGCCGCGTGCCTCAAACGTATTGCGGATTCCGCCGTTCGGGAATGATGATGCGTCAGGTTCTTGCTGCACAAGTTGCTTGCCATCGAATTCCTCAACCACTCCGCCCTTGCCGTCGTGGTTTACAAAAGCGTCGTGTTTCTCTGCCGTACCGTCGGTAAGCGGGTGAAACCAGTGGGTGTAGTGTCGTGCTCCGTTGTCGATAGCCCATTGCTTCATTCCACGGGCCACAGCGTCGGCTATTTCCCGGGAAATGGGTTCTTTGTTTTCGATTGCATGAACGAGCGCATCAAAAGTGCGCTTGGGGAGGTATTCAAACATCTTTTGACGATTGAACACGGCTTCGCCGTAGTAGGCCTCCGGACGCTCTGCCGGTATTTCGACCGGCTGAGCCTTCCTGTCAAAAGCCTCCTCAACGACTTTAAATCGTAATGACGACATAGGATTTAAATTTTACCTTAATTGTAGGTTGTGAAAACTGCGACAAAAGTACGAATAATTTTGGAAAAACACAAAGGACAGCAAAATTTTATTTTCATCCGGTTCGGGCCCTCCGGGTTCAGCCGACCACAGAGATACGGAGCAGTTCCGGGTCAAAATATTTGCGTGAAGATTCGAGAATAGTGTCAGCCGTGAGTGTTTCTGCCAGAGTGGCGCGTTCTGCAAAATATTTATATGGGTCGATGCCAAAAGGCAGAATGGATTTGTAAAAGTCTGCGATAGAGAATGGCGAGTCGAGAATATCAACGAGAGATGACAGCAGATTCTGGCGCAATCGATGCAATTCATCATCTTTCATCGGTTCGGTTCCAAGCCGCCGGAGTTCGTTTGCAGTTTCCTCGATCACACGGTCGATGTAATCATTGTCGGCTTGTGCCCCGATTGTGATTATCGACCCTTCGGTGTAGCCCAGCAAATAAGCGCCTATACCATAGGTGAGGCCTTTTTCCTCACGTATGGATGTCATCAGCCGGCTTCCGAAATATCCGCCAAGAGCCGTAACCGCATTTCTTACAGGAACAAAATCATCCGTAAGGCGGCCTGGGCCCGGAAGGCCCATTGATACGGACGCCTGCATGGCTCCCGGAAGTGTTCCCCTGATTATTTGCGGAGGTGCAGCTTCAAATGGCACAAACACAGAGTCGAACGGCTGATTGCCATCAGACCCCAATAAAAACGACCTCACCGATTTTCGGAGTTCAGGATTTAGTTTCCCTGCGAGTATAGCACAGCATCGACGCCCAACAAACACATTCCGGTGAAATCGCTTTACATCGTCAATATCTATTTTCAAGACATCGTACGGGCC
>CANRZQ010000299.1 GCA_947644475.1 uncultured Muribaculaceae bacterium | reverse complement strand
GAATTATGAACCACCAGACGAACACCGAACCCGCAAATATCACGAAGGCATATTTAAGCCCCACGATATAGCCGAGGCCAAGCACGGCAGCCGACGTGTTGCACGAAAGCACGAATTTTGTCTTCTCTGCAAGCGTCTGTCCCCAAGCATAGGCTGTGGTGGTCACACTCTCGGCCCATACGCCGAATGTGGCAACAAGATAGTCGTATACACCGCCGACAAGCGCCGACAGAGCCAGCAGTTTGGCCTGCGCACCGGCTTTCTCTCCCTTCGCGTTGCCCGAGATGAGCACCTGCGTAGTGGCGGTAGCCTCCGGGAACGGGTATTTGCCGTGCATATCCTTTACGAAATACTTGCGGAACGGAATGAAAAACAATATTCCGAGAATACCGCCAAGCAGCGACGACAGGAATATCTGGAAGAAATTGACAGAAATCTCGGGATATGTGGCTTGCAAAATATAGAGAGCCGGAAGGGTAAAGATGGCACCGGCCACAATCACGCCCGAACATGCTCCAATCGACTGTATTATCACATTTTGACCAAGGGCGTTGGGCATCTTGCGCGCGCTCGACAGCCCCACGGCGATAATAGCGATGGGTATCGCAGCCTCAAACACCTGTCCCACTTTAAGGCCCAGATAAGCGGCGGCGGCACTGAACACCACGGCAAGAACAAGACCCATAGTCACGGAATAAGGCGTCACCTCGGGATAGTCATGAGCCGGATGCATCACCGGACGGTAATCCTCGTCGGCGCCAAGTTCGCGGAACGCGTTCTCCGGAAGATCTACGGGGTCGACCTCAGCCGGCGGCAACGAAGCATTTTGATTGATTTTTGACATAATATAATGAATTTTTAATTATTATTCCTTAATTATCACCAATATTTCGCAAAAATAGCAAAAAAAACTATAACCGCCAAGCAAAAATTCACCCACCCTTAGACTTTTGAATCCAAAAATTATATTAATGACCAATTCGCGGCAATTAACGCAAAATAAATTAGTATTTACGTGAATTGCGTGTATTAAATTGATTTCGGGGATTGTTTTTACGTTAATTGCCATTAATCGGCCATTAATTTGGATTAATGATTAATTCGCGGCAATTAACGAAAAATCTTTTAACGTAATCTTTATAATCCACGTAATTAACGGCCGATTTCAGAGATTGTTTTTACGTTAATTGCCATTAATCGACCATTAATTTTAATTAATGAATTATTCGCGGCAATTAACGCAAAAATCCTTTTCTCGCAATCTTGATAATCCACGTAATTAACGGCCATTCGCGGCTATTAACGCAAAAAAATAGATTTGTGGCTCGCCTGGTCAGAGGCTGTCGTAGGGGGGGATATCGGGGAGGTAGGTGGCAGTGTGGGTGGCGGGGTCGAAGCGGCAGCAATAGGAGCTAAGGCCGTTGCTTACGATGAGCCACTTCACGCCCATCACCAAGTTATAGCGGCCTATCTGCTCGAAAACGCGCTGCGTTATCGCCACCGACGGGGCCTTGTACTCAACTATGGCAAGCGGACGGGCATTCCGGTCGTAGACCACGGTGTCGCACCGGCGGCGCGTGCCGTTGAGGGTGAGGCCTACCTCGTTGGCCATGAGCCCTTCGGGATAGCCGCGCCGCTCGATGAGAAAATCGACAAACCGCTGCCTCACGCCTTCCTCGGGCGTGAGCGCGACATGTTTCTTCCGGAGCCTGTCGTATATTTTTTCCATATTGATGCAAAGGTAAGCAAAAAATCCGAGTTTTTTGCTTACCTTTGTCATTACTAATCATTATATCGTATGGCTACTGCTGCTGTGACATTCGACGGGCTCAAAAAACAGATTGCATCGGGCAAACTTGCTCCGGTGTACCTTCTCCACGGCGCCGAAAGTTATTATATCGACGAACTGGTGAAGGAATTTGAAAAGGTTGTGCCCGAGGCCGACAAGGAATTCAACCAATATGTGCTGTATGCCCCGCAGGTCGAGCCGGGCGCGGTGATGGACCTGTGCTCCCGGTATCCGATGATGGCCGAGCGGCAAGTCGTGATCCTCAAAGAATGTCAGGCTGTGCGCGCCGACCAGGTCAACCGCCTTTTCCGATATGTCGAGCATCCGTCGCCAACCACTGTGTTTGTAATCGTGTTCCGCGGCGACACGGCCAAAGGCAAGGACCTTATGGCTGTGGCCAAAAAGCACGCCGTGATATTTGAATCAAAAAAACCGGCCGACTATCAACTCGTCCCTCTCATTTCAAAGTGCATATCCGACTCCGGGCTTGTGCCCGACCAGAAGGCACTGGAAATGCTCCGCGACTTTATCGGTTCCGACCTCAGCCGCCTATATAATGAAGTGGGAAAACTCAAAACCATCCTTGCGCCGGGTGCCAAGGTGACGCCGGAGGTTGTGGAGCAATATATTGGCGTGAGCAAGGAGTTTAACAATTTCGAACTCATCGACGCCATTTCCGTACGCGATGCCGCGAAGGCTTTCAGAATCGCCGACTATTTCGCCGCCAACCCCAAGGCCAACCCGCTTGTGATGACTACGGCCGCCCTTTATGGCTTTTTTTCCGACCTGATGGTGGCATTCTATGCCAAAGACAAGTCTGACGCCGGGCTAATGAGCGACCTGAACCTGAAATTTGACAAACAACTGCGCAAATACAAGGCCGGAATGCGCTCCTACAATGCTTTTCAGGTTATAGAAATAATCTCCGCGCTTCGACGCTTCGACGCGCAAAGCAAGGGCCTGGGTTCACGCCAGAACGAGCACGCCCTGTTCCACGACCTCATTTTCCACATCCTTTCCGCCCCCGGCAACATTTCATTCTAAAAAAATTACCGCCAATCGGCTATTAATTTGGATTAATGAATAATTGACGGCAATTAACGTGAGAATTAATCTACGTGAATTGCGTGTATTAAATTGATTTCGGGGATTGGGGTTTTACGTTAATTGCCGTTAATTGGCCATTAATTTTGATTAACACGGCGAAGCCGTGGCTCCTTGGTTAACCCCGTATGGAGGCGCAGCCGACATGC
>CANRZQ010000298.1 GCA_947644475.1 uncultured Muribaculaceae bacterium | reverse complement strand
CCTCCCCACGGCTCCGCCCGTGATACGGCGCATCCTGCATGTCAATAGTTAGGACGGGAGCGAACCATATCTGAGGGGAATTGTTGAAATGGAAACGTTTCAACAGTATTGAAGATTTTATCACCTTATATTATACGTTTCACGGCTCTGCTTGCGTTGCTTGCCGGAATCTTCCCGGCCGCTCGCGGAGCGTCTTTTGACGATGCATCCGGAATAAGGTGGGCGTTAAAGACCAACTTGCTCCACGATGTGGTGATTACCCCCGACGTGGGAGCCGAACTGTGGTTTGGCAAGGAGCGCGTGTCTGTCGCGCTGGAATCGGTGTGGGCATGGTGGAGCCGGGATGCCAGGCATCAGTACTGGCGCGTGCGCGGCGGCTGGCTTGAAGTGCGCCGCTGGGTCGGAAGCAACAAAACGGCAATGGAAGGCCACCATGTCGGCATCTACGGCTCAATGCTCGATTTTGATTTCGAGTTTGGCGGCCCGGGAGTGCGTTCGCCTCGCGGAGTGTGGGGCGCAGGACTGAGTTACGGCTATTCTTTGCCCGTGAGTCCGAGGCTGCATCTCGATTTTAACCTGCGCGTGGGTTACAGCAGGGGAGATATCTTAAAATATAAGCCGCAGTGCGGAACATATGTGTGCACCGGCCGCCGCGACTGGTCCTATTTCGGGCCGGCAGCGGTCGAGGTCACTCTTGTGTGGTTTCCGGGCCGCGGCGCCAAGAACCGGCCATGACAGCGAGGAATATAAATATTGAATCATGCCTGGCTGCATTTATGGCCGTGCTGGCTCTTTTCCTTTTGCCTGCATGCAGCCACAAGGACATAGAATGTCCGTTTGCCGCCGACCGGGAGGTGAATGTCCGGTTTTTGTGGGACAATGCTCCGGGAGCGTCGCCCGAAGGCATGACTGTATATTTTTTTCCGGAATCGAAAGGCGGAGCCATATGGCGATTCGACATAGCGGGAACAGCCGGCGGCCCGGTGCTGTTGCCCGTGGGATGTTACCGAATGCTTGCATTCAACAATGATTTGCGTGGAATCCGTCTTGTGGATACAGATGATTTCGGGCGTTTGGCCGCTCAGGTAAAGGCAGTGACGGAGGATGTGGCCGAGAATACGGGCATGCTCTATGGCGCGGCTGTGCCTCATGTCGAGGTAACGCTTTGCGGTGTGATTTATTCCACGGCATCGGGCGAGCACAAGGAGTGTGGCAAAAGTGTTATACAATGCGCTCCCGACTCGTTGTCGACCGACTTCCGGGTGATTGTGGCCGGTGTAAAGGGCATAGAAAGGGTGAGGTCGGCCACGGCCCGTATCCACAGCGTGATGACACGCATGGTTGTTTCGTCCGGGATGCCGTCGGGTGAGGAAGCCGCCCTTTCCGTGCCCATGGACGTGGACAGGCCGAAGGCGACGCTCGATGGCCATGCGTGCGGATTTCTGCCCGTCGACGGCATGAAGTATTCGCTTACGTTGCGCATTGTGCGTGCCGATGGGAAATTATTGACCAAAGATATCGATATAACCGACAGGATAGCCGACCTTAACGGACGCCATAGCGTTATAATTATAATTGACGGGTTGGAGATACCCGAAGGCGACGTTCCGGCAAATCCCGATGACGTGGGGGGCATCACAGTGGGTATCGACGGATGGAGTGTTGTTGAGATCGAACTTGAAAATTAAAATACCAAATAATAATAAAATGAAACAAGAATTCAAGTATCTGGCAGCGATGTCTGTCGCTATGATTGCCATGGCAGGCTGCTCCGAGAGCGACTCTGCCGACGAACCCGTGGTGCCGGCAGGAAACGAAATCCGCTTTGCTGCGGCCACGGAACATTCCCGCGCCGTGGAAACCACCACCAACACATTGAAATCGTTCAATGTCTATGCCTATACCGGCACCGACGAGTCGCCAAAACTGTTCATGGATAACGTGACGGTGAATAAGTCGGCTTCGAACGTGTGGACGTATTCTCCCGTGCAGTACTGGCCGGCCAAGGAGACTGTCGATTTCTATGCCTACGCCCCTGCGTCGTGGCTTGGCACGGCAAGCCCGCTCTCGCCGGTGCCCTTCGACGCATATATGACGTCGAAGGACCTTATCTATGCCGTGAGCCCCAATCTAAGCGGGAACACCGGACAAGCCAACGCCCAGGTGATATTCAATTTCCGCCATGCGCTTTCAAAGTTTACTGTAAAGATGCGTTCTTCCGACCCTAAACTTACAGTAAAGGTGTCGAACGTAGGCCTTAGCAACATCATGACCAAAGGCAATTTCACGTTCCCGAAAGAATCCACATCAGATGCGATAGCCTCAGCCAATGTAGGCACATGGACCGACCAGAACACCCCGATGCCTTATGTTATATACTGGTCGCAGAGCCCTGACGAACTGATTACCCTTACAACCACTCCCACGGTTATTACCCCTGACGGGTTTGGCTCGGGAGAAAGCATGTTCATGCTTCCGCAGACCCTTACATGGCGCAGCAACGGCAACGGCAATGATACTTATCTTACTGTCATGTGCTCCATCTACGACACCGAGAGCGGTGCCAAACTCTGGCCTAATGCCAATACTCCGGAGGAAAACCGTGTGGAAGGCAGCACCTTTGGCGACGGCCTGTTGAAATTCGCCCTTTCTACGAGCAAGTTCACCTCATGGCAGCCCGGCGTGCACTATATCTACAACCTCCTCATCAACACCAACGAGGACATGGGCGCCATCGAGTTCGGCACTCCTACCGTCGACTCCTTCATCGAGGTGGAGACCAACTACGAATAAATTCAATGGTGATATGAAAAATGCGGGCCGCATCATTAAAGACGTGGCCCGCATTTTTATTTTATACCGAGGAAGTATCAGTCGATGATGGAGAAGCCGGTGTAGCGGCGCAGGCACTCGGGCACTACGATGCCTTCGGGAGTCTGGTTGTTCTCGAGCAGGGCTGCCATGATGCGTGGCAGGGCCAGGGCCGAGCCGTTGAGGGTGTGGCAGAGGTGGGTTTTCTTGTCGGCGCCACGGTAGCGGCACTTCAGGCGGTTGG
>CANRZQ010000297.1 GCA_947644475.1 uncultured Muribaculaceae bacterium | reverse complement strand
TATGCGCCGCGAAATCAGCCTCATCTGGCAAACCATTTTGCCAGCCCTCGACAATGACTAATTACTAACTTAGGAATCATAGGCTTCATAGGAGTCCTATGCTTCCTAAGCCTCCTATAAAACTTATAACTTATAACTCATACCTCATCCTTAAAAAAAATGGTAATCCAGCGAATACAATCCCTCTTCCTGCTCGTGGCATGCGTGCTCATGGTGCTGTTCATCCTCGTAGTGCCCGTGGCCTACACGCCCGACGCCACAGCCGCGTCGTCAGTGACGTCAGTCTACGTAACCGACGTCACCGAACTGCTCGTGATCAACGCCATAGTGGCCGCCCTCCTTTTCGTGTGCATCTTCCTGTTCAAAAACCTCAAGATGCAGATAAAAGCCACCCTGCTCACAATCATGCTCCTCGTGGTGTCGATGGCCACCGGAGCCTTCATCCTGTCCGCTAAAATGCCCGAGGGCACCGAAGTGGCATGGACAGGCTCGGCCATAATCACAGTGCTCGCCCTGGTGTTCGCCCTGGCGGCATGGAGCCGCATGCGCCGCGACCACCGCACCCTCCGCTCGCTCGACCGCCTGCGCTGACCCGCGCCGCAAACTTTTTTTTCGGCGCGCCGCGGCATTTCCTATCGATTATTGTTGTATATTTGCACAATAACCAAGAATTCATGAAAGTCATAGAATACAACAATGTAGAACTCATGAGGCAGGAACTCACCGTGCTCACCTCCGTCACCTTCACCCTCGACGAAGGCTCGCTCGCCTACCTCATCGGCAGAGTAGGCTCCGGCAAGAGCACCCTCCTCAAATCCATCTACGCCGAAGTGCCCGTGGCGTCGGGCAGCGCGCAAGTCCTCGACTACGACCTCACAGCCATACGCCGCCGCGACATCCCATTCCTGCGCCGCAACATCGGATACGTCTTCCAGGACTTCCAGCTGCTCACCGACCGCACCGTCTACGACAACCTCGACTTCGTGCTCGAGGCCACAGGCTGGACCGACCGCGCCGCCCGCGAGCAGCGCATCGAAGAAGTGCTGCGCAGCGTGGGCATGACCCACAAATCATACAAAATGCCCCACCGCCTCTCCGGAGGCGAGCAGCAGCGCGTGGTAATAGCGCGCGCCCTGCTCAACAGCCCAAGGCTCATCCTCGCCGACGAGCCCACCGGCAACCTCGACCCCGACACCGGCGACCAGATCATCAACCTGCTCCACGCCATAGCAGCCAAAGGCACAGCCGTGATCATCGCCACCCACAACCTCCCGCTCATCGACCGCTTCCCCGGACGCGTGCTCCGATGCGCCGACAAAACCATCATCGAAGAATAATGCTCCGTTCTGCAATCCTGCTCACAGCCGCGCTCATCTGCGCCCTCATCTCACAGGCAAGAGACACTCTCGGAATAAAAGGCGAGGAAGCCGCATCCATAGGCCTCTACGTAGTCGACCTCTCCACAGGCAAAGTCCTCTCCGAAAACGACTCCCGCAAAGCCCTCGTGCCCGCCTCGGTAATGAAATCGGTCACCGCCGCCACAGCCCTCGAGGCTCTCGGCCCCGACTTCCGCTACACCACCCCCGTAACCCTGCGCGGCACCCGCGACACAGCCAACCCCGCCCTCTTCCGCGGCGACCTCGTGATAGAATCCTGCGGCGACCCCACCATCAACTCCGAACTCTTCGACGGCGCCAAGACATTCCAGGCCGAGATAGCCGACGCCCTCGCCGCCAAAGGCATACGCCGCATCACCGGACAAATCATAATCAAGCAAACCCTCAAAGACCCCGGATGCCCCCTCGAATGGCAACTCGACGACACAGCATGGGCCTACGGGGCAGGCCTGTTCGGCTTCAACTTCAACGACAACACCTTCCGCCTGTGGCCCGCCACCGGAAAAACATCGCCAAAAATACCATACATACGCTACAGCGTCCACCGCTCCGACGGCACCTCCCTCGTGCGCGGCATAGGCTCCGACTCACTCGCCGTCTACGGCCTCAACCCCGCCAACGCCAAATGGAGCGTGCGCTCCACCATCCCCGACCCCGCGCGAGCATTCGCCATCGTGCTCAAAGCCACCCTCGCCGAGCGCTCAATCCGCGTCGAAGGCGGCAAACCCTCGCCCGACGCCGCGGCCACGCCCCTGCTCTCACACCGCTCCGAGCCCCTGGCCCTCATCATCAAGGAAATGATGCACGAGAGCCACAACCTCTACGCCGAAGCCATCCTCCGCTCGCTCGCCCCCGTCGACACCCGCGAGGCCGCCATAAAGCGCGAGAAACGCCTATGGGCCGACCGCGGCCTCGCCACCTCGCTCACCACCATACTCGACGGCTCCGGGCTTGCCCGCGGCAACCGCCTCTCGCCCCTCTTCCTCGCCGAGATATACGCCCGCATGGCCAAAAGCGAGAACGCCAGCGCCTACATCGCCTCCTTTCCCCGCGCAGGCGAGTCGGGCACCGTGGCATCCCTGCTCAAAAAATCACGCCTCAAAGGCAGCCTCGCCCTCAAAAGCGGCTCGATGAACGGCGTGCAATGCTTCGCCGGCTACCGCCTCGACGCCGCCTCGCGCCCCACCCATGCCGTAGTGATACTCGTCAACGGATTCTACTGCTCACGCACCCAACTCCGCACCGCCATCGAAAACTATCTTGAACGCATCTTCCCCGAATAACATATGATCGACCAGCTTATAACACTCTCCGTCGAGATCGAGGCACTCCTGCGCGTGCTCCGCGACAACCCCTCGGCCGAGGCAAAAGACCTCCTCGAAGAAAAATTCGAGCAATTCTCCCAACTCTTCTACACCCACATCCCCCAATTAGGCGACCTTAAAGACCTTAATGACCTTAATGACCTTAACGACCTTAAAGTCCCTAATGACCTTACCCCTGCCGCCCCCCCTGCCGAGCCTATAAAACTCGACGAGATGCTCTCGCGCCGCGAGGCCAAAGACCTCACCCGCGCATTCACCCTCAACGACAAATTCCGCTTCACCCGCCAGCTCTTCGGCGGCAACAAGGCCCAATTCGCCGACGCCCTCAACATGCT
>CANRZQ010000296.1 GCA_947644475.1 uncultured Muribaculaceae bacterium | reverse complement strand
ACGAAATGGAGAAGGCTTTCACCGGCGGCCACGAAGTCACAACACGAATAATCGGCAAGTTCCTCACATGGATGCAGGAAAAAGCCGAACGCGGCATCTCGTGCTTCCTGTTCGCCACAGCCAACGACATTTCCAAGATGCCCCCGGAACTGTTCCGCTCCGGACGCTTCGACGAAAAATTCTATACCTTCATGCCTTCCGCTTCCGAGGCCGCAGCCATTTTCCGCGCCACCGTCGAGCGTCAGTGCTCAATCCGCCGCAAAGCCTCGCCCGACAATATGCACCTCGCGCCGCTCTTCGACCTCTCCACGCTCACAGCCGATGCTTTTATCCGCGAGATTCTCTGCTCGCCGGCAAGCATCCGCCACGAAATCGAACCGTCGGAGCGACACGTGGCACGCGAAAATAAATTCTATATCGGAGCCGACATTGCCCATATGGTCGAGAAAGCCAAACTCATCTACCTCAACCGCCAATATCCTCTCGACAGCCACACCGCCGTGTTCCGCACCGACCTTTTCTTCGAGGCCCTGCGCGCCGCGGCATCTGAAATGCGGTCATACGGCGAGACCAACCTCAGCCAGATAGCCGAATGTTACGCCCTGCTCGCATCGCAGAATTTCACCCCCGCATCCGGCGCCAACCTGATGCCGTTTGCCGGATACGACGCCGTGCGCTACCAAGAGCAACGCCGACGCCAAGCCGACCCTTCCGTCACGCCCGCGCTCTACGCCCTCCGCGACGAAAGCGCCCACCTCGCCGACAAATGCCTCTACGACCGCCAACTTTACCTCGCCGTGCGCAACACCATCAACCGCTCGGCCGATTCAATCCTTTCAAGACAACAACGATGAAAATACAAGGCGTTATAATCCTGCGCGTCACCGACCTTATCCGCTTTTTCGACCTGAACGAGTTCTGGCAACAGCGCGACGCTTTCCTCCGCCTGCTTGCCGACCCTCTCCGCTCTCCGCTCTTTTTCGACACCGACCGGCAGAGGCTGCTCGGCGGCCGCATCGTCTCCTTATGGCTCTCGGGCAAACTGCGCACGCAAGGGGTCTCAATCGACAAAGCACGGCTCACTGTCTACGACAACAATTTCCCAAAGGCCATTCCCTTTGGCCGGCTTGCCCCATATATTGAAAAATCCGCCGGACTCCTATCGAAAACCGACCTTATCGGCCTCACAGCACTCTATCTCATGCTCGGAGCCGACAGCACGGCCTCGGAAATAACTCCCGACTACGAAGGCTTCGCCGCCATGCGCTCCGGCAAAATTACCGGCGACTTCATCGTCATTTCTTCCGACACCGAGTTCCCGGCCGCCGGATTCGCCCCCGAGCCGCCTTTCTCTCTAAAATATATCGCCAACCTCAACGTGCCAAGGCCGCTCTCCGTGAGATGCGGAGCCTCATCGGCCACCGTAGGCCATGGCCAATGCCTCACTGCCGTCTTTGCCGGAGAGCAATGCGTGGCCCTGCTCCCGCGACACGTCTCCGACCCATCCCTGCGCATCGACGCCGAACTCCGAGCCAACCCTCACACCCGGCGGGCCGATGCAGTCGTTCACGACGCCTCCACAAAAAAGCGCGTGATTCCGGGCGTGACTTCCCTGTGGCTCGAGCCCGGCCACGGCATAGCATACACTTCTGTCGACGCCGACCCCGTATATCCCGCCAATGCCACAGCATGCCGCTGGCGCATCGACGACTATGCAGAGGCACACCCCGACCGAAAAATTATTGCCGTGCTGTCGAACGAACCGCAAAACTATATCCTCTATACATCAGAACATATAAGCCACTGACATGGAAAACCCGGCTCTCCGCGACCTTTTCGAACAAGCCGTCGCAAAAAAATACCCATCGGCAGCCGACGCTGCCCGCGCTGTCGCCGCCCTCGAAGAAGCCATCCGCCGACAAATCATCGAGGGAGCCGACGAAGGCGCCGGCGCGGCACGCTTCACCGCCGCCAACCGCCGCGCACTCGACGCCCTGCTCTCGCTGTGGAGGCCTCGCATATCATGGACTGTGACTCACTCCCTGGCCAAACAGCCCCTCAGGCCCGACGACCCGTTTGAATACTACCGCTCGGAATACACCCTCTCTATCGTCACGCCACTCGACAAGATAATTTCCGACAGCGTGGAGGTGGTAAAGAATGCCGTCTACATCGGCCTCGACCCGCTTCTGCGCAAAGGCCACGACGCAAAGTCTATCCTCGTCGACTTGCAGACACGCCTTGCCAACATCTTCGCCTCCGACACTCCCGCCGACCGTCGCCGTGCCATCATCAACCTTATCGAACGCAACTTCAACGTAAAAATCGTCACCGTCGACAGCGAGGATTCAGAATATTTCGACGACTACATTTTCGATTTCACCCCCGGCAAACCCGGCATAGGCGTCGTCACCACCGTCCCCGCAATCCTATCGGCCGACGGCCGCGACTCCCTCATCTGCCGCGGCACCTGCGCCATAGGCACACATGCCTCCGGCTTGTGACCACCCGGCAGGAACACTTATCGCGGAGCGCTTTGCCACAGGCAAAGAACCCTCCGGCTTGTGACAAAAATCTCCCCCTCTCCCCAACCTCCCAACTTCCCCACTCCCCAACTCCCATGATCTTCGACGCCCTCGACATCAAGGCCCACAACCGCCTCAACCAACGCCTTTCCGACGACCCACGCGTGTCAATGACCTACCGGCCAATGTTACGCGACATCGTCGCCACATTCCGTGTGCCGCGCCAATACAAGGCCGTCACCTCCACGGCAAAACAATCCGTAAGCCCGTCGGCCAAGGCGATAATCACCCTGCTCATTATCGCCGCCGTGCTCATCGTCCTCATGTTCGCCATGCCCCACATTCAGACATGGCTCGCCCTCGGCCTTGCCATTGTAGCCTTTACGGGCGGCACCCTCTGCGCCAGAACCCGCGTCACCGAAACCGTCACAATGGCCCCCGACCCCAACGAGCAGGCAATAGCCGCCGCCGAAGACGCCTTCTACAACGCCCTGTCGCCTCTCATCGACATGACTCGCTCCGATGTCTACCACCGCGAGGCCCTGCGGTGGCTCCAGGGTCAGTACTCC
>CANRZQ010000295.1 GCA_947644475.1 uncultured Muribaculaceae bacterium | reverse complement strand
TCAACTAATATGGTCTAACCCCCAACAACAGTCAACCAAATCCGGGCAAGGACAAGCGGCAGAGCCGCTTAATATGGTAGGCATGGGCGAAAGCCCATGTTATGATGAGATGTTGTTATTCGACTGCGGCCGCAGTCGAACCTCCGGGATACGTTTTGCAACACGGGCCATGGCCCGTACCTACCGTATTCGACCGCCTTGCGGTCCTCCTGTTTTAGTCAATGATGCAACATAATTTCGGCTTGTGACGCTTTAACATATTGATATTCGCCATTTTTGAAAAAAACTTATGGGAAAATGAGAAAAAAGTTGTCGGATTTTTGAGATATTACGCTCTATGAATTGAAATAATTTATTATATTTGCATCAAAGAATTGCCTTTGGCACCGCGCACCGGCTTTCAGCCGACTTGCGCTATTCTTTTCAACGAATACATTATATTTGCATAATCATTAAAATTAACCGTAAATTTTTACCGAAAATGGCTGATATTACCGCAACAGCGAAACGCTTCCTCGACGAAGCCGAATTCCGCTACACTTTCAACGAAGAACGCAACTCTTATGAGTTCGGCCTCAAACTCGAAAACGGCTCCGCTCAGGTCCGCTTCATCTGCCGCGACGACGACGACTATTTCATGGTGTTCGCTTTCTGGGAAGGCAAAGTGCCCGTAAAAGCAGTGCCCGCCGTGCTTCCCATCATCAACGACATCAACTTCAACACCCGCTTCACCACTCTCACCATCGACCCCGAAGACGGCGAACTCGCCTGCCATGCCGGTGTGAACATCGACGGCGCGACAATCTCTACCGAGCAGTTCGGCGTGACAATGCACGTTGTGGTGAAATGCCTCGACGACAACATCGACCGCATCATGCGTGCCGCATGGAGCGCCCCCAACAACGCCGACGGCAAACTCAACTAACCCCTCGTCAATCATAAAGTATAAGGTATAAGCACTATCACTTATACCTTATACTTTAAAGTTTATACCTTCTTATTTATGGACCACTATGTAGTATCGGCGCGAAAGTACCGCCCGTCGACTTTCGACACCGTGATTGGCCAGAAGCCTCTCACGGCCGCCCTGAAACACTCCATAGCCACCGACAAACTTGCCCACGCCTACCTTTTCTGCGGCTCGCGCGGAGTCGGCAAGACTTCGTGCGCGCGCATATTCGCCAAGACCATCAACTGCATGCACCGCACCGCCACGGGCGAGGCCTGCAACGAATGTGAGTCGTGCCGCGCGTTCAACGAGAACCGCTCGCTGAACATAATCGAACTCGACGCCGCCTCCCACAACGGCGTGGAGGATATAAAGGCGCTTATCGAGCAGGTGCAGGTGCCCCCCACGTCGGGACGCTACCGGGTGTTTATCGTCGATGAGGTGCACATGCTATCGTCGGCTGCGTTCAACGCCTTTCTCAAAACCTTGGAGGAACCGCCGGAATACGTAGTGTTTATCCTCGCCACCACCGAGAAGCACAAGATTATACCCACCATCCTGTCGCGTTGCCAGATTTATGATTTCAGCCGCATCACCATACAGGATATGGTGGAACATCTCTCTTCGGTGGCCGCGAAAGAAGGCATAGAGGCCGAGGCATCGGCCCTGAATGTGATAGCGCGCAAGGCCGACGGCGCCATGCGCGACGCACTGTCGATATTCGACCAGGTGGCAGCCTCGTCGATGGGCCACGTCACATTCCAGAACACAATCGACAACCTCAACATCCTCGACTCTCGCTACTACTCGCGCCTTGTCGAGGCATTTCTTGCCGGCAACATCCCCGACGCCCTCCTTATATATAAGGAAGTGCGCGACAAGGGCTTCGACTCGCAATTTTTCATCAACGGCCTTGGCCTGTATATGCGCGACCTGATGCTGGCCTACACGCCGCAGACGCTATCGATGCTCGAGGGCACCGACGACGACCGCACGCAGATGGCCGCGCTGGCCGCAAAATGCCCGCCGCCGTTTATCTACCGGGCCATGTCGCTGTGCAACGACGCCGACCTCAATTTCCGGGCCGCCACCAACAAGCAGTTCCTCATCGAACTCACGCTCGTAAAACTATGCCAATTATGCAGCCCCTCCCCCAGTAGAGGCGACGGAGAGGGGCAGTTGAAACCTATATTCGCCTCACAGCCGGCTCCGACCGTGGCCTCTGCCGCCACTGCCCCGGCATCGCCCGCGGCTCCGCAACCTCAGCGTCAAGCCGCACCGGCACAAACCGCACCATCACAGGCCGCACCACAGCCGGCTCCCACAGCCGCGCCCGCACAAGCGGTACCTGCTTCGCCGGCTCCTCCCGCGCCGGCTCCGCGCCGTGTGGCCGCCTCGCCGCTTGGCGGCACCATCTCGATACGCCGCGCCAAGGCAGGCCCCGAAAAGCCCGTGGAGAAACAGGCCGAGACGCGCCGCGAGCGTCGCTCGTCGCCCTACACCATCGAGCAACTCACGGCGGCATGGAAGCAGTCGGCCGCAGAGCATCCCGCCGAGAAAATATTAATATCGACCATGCTTGGCTCGCTTCCGCAACAGTCGGAAGGCGACATCTTCGACGTATACGTCGACGAACATATCCAGGTGTCAATCCTCGACCAGTTCCGCAGCAGCATACTCGAAACAATCCACAATGCCCTGTCCAACGACAACATCGAGTTCAGGACCCACATACGCCAGGGCGAGTCGTCGCCCGCTACATGGACCCAGCGGCAGGTGCTGGCGCACATGCTCGACGAGTGCCCCGAATTGCAGAAATTCATCGACGATTTCTCGTGCACCCTCGGCTAAGAACCTTTAAAGACAGGATGGTTTAGCGTCAATTATCACAAATTACTCATTAATCAAAAATTAACGGCTCATTCGCGGGCATTAACGTAAAAAAGAAGTTTGCGTTAATTCCGGCACGGCGAAGCCGTGAATAACTTGCGAAACCTTACTTAATCAAAAATTAACGGCTCATTCGCGGGCATTAACGTAAAAAAGAATTTGCGTAATTCCGGCACGGCGAAGCCGTGACTCATTGGTTAACCGGGTATGGAGGCGTAGCCGACATGCCCGGTAGTGCATAGACTCAACGCAGGCACCGCGAAGCGCGTGCCTCGTG
>CANRZQ010000294.1 GCA_947644475.1 uncultured Muribaculaceae bacterium | reverse complement strand
TCGAGGAAGGAGATGTCGAGTTTTTTGTAGGCTTTCCATCCGGTGAGCTGGGCGTCGAATGCGAGGAGGAGTTTGTCGACGGGGCGGTATGACGCGCCGAAGGTAAGCACCCAGGGCATTGGCATCTCGGATGAGAAGTCGGCATGGTCGATGAGTGCGAGTTCTGATTCGAGGAGGCCTTGCGCGAGTGAGTTCACATAGTCGACGGATGCGGTGCCTTTTTTCACTTTCAGCATGCTTTTGGAGCGGAATTGTGCGCCGACGGTGATTTGGTCGTTTATGTCGTACATTGCTCCGACGTTGCATCCGAAGGCCACGTCGGTTGTGCCTTGTATGTTGATGGATGCCGGAGTGGTGCCGTTGAAGGCCGGAGTGGCGGGGTCGAGTTGTCCGGTGGCTTTCAAAAGGCCGACCATTATGTCCATGGTTGAGGGGGAGATGAGACCTTTGTCGAGGTTGACGTTGCCCCAAGAAAGGGTAAGTCCTGCGCCGATAGAGAGTCGGTCGGTGATGCGCCAGCTGAATGTGGGCTGCACGGTGTAGGCGGCCAGTTTCACACGTTGGTTGAGTGCGGCGCCGGGCCACGATGTGCCCCAGTTGATTCCGGAGCCGTAGGGAGTGTAGAAGCTGATGCCCGCTTTAAGGTTGTCGTAGATTGAGAAGGCCGCGTTGAACATAAGCGGAGTAGACGCGTCGCAGTCGGTCTCATATTTGTTGCCGTCGGGGAGAGTCGCGGAAGCGGAGGGGAATACGGCGTTGAAAGAGCCTTGCAAGTCGATGGTGTTACCCATGAAGGCCATGCCGGCCGGGTTGAAGTACATGCTTTCGGCTCCGAGTTTCTGGGCGACGCCGGTGTGCGCCATGCCGCCTTGACGGGCCGAGAGGGTGTTTACCTGATAGCCTTCTGCGGCCGCTGAGATTGCCATAGCCGTCGCGGTGGCAAGCGTCAAAAATTTCTTTATCATAAATAATAGTTTCAAATTCGGCTGCAAAGTTAGCGAAACTTCCCGAATCTTCCAAATTATTTGCAATTTTTTCCACTTTTGGCCGACGGTTAGCCTTTTCCGTACCTACGTTTTATTAAGGCTTGGTTTTAATCAAAAGCATGTATTTACACATTGAAAAATAAGTGTGGCTGGTTATTTTATGTTGGAGCCGTCGTTGAGGGCTTCTCCAATCCAGGCGAAAAAGCAGATAATCATGATGATAAATGACATGGGTTTGAATTGTTTTAGGTGTGGCGAGGAGGCCGACTGCCGGCCTCGAATGCAAAGTTATATGCTTATGGGGCTGTTTTTCTGCACATCGAATGTAAAGAATGTTAAATATTCTATTGGGGTTTTGAGGGTGTGACTCTGCTTTGCCGTGATAATGTGGGATTGATATATTTGTGCGAGGGTTGATTGGATGGGAGAAGCGGCCGCAATCTTTCGGTGGGATTGCGGCCGCTGTGTGCAGATGGGTGTTTTATGAAGTTTTTTCTTAACGTTAATTGCCGTTAATTATTCATTGATAAATAATTGATGGTTGATTAACGATAATTAATGTGGAAGTCTGCGAGTGCAGGGGGATTATTTGTTGGCGGTGAAGATGAAGTAGGCGCCGGGGGCGAGGGTGGAGGGAATGGTGGCGGCGGTGCCGGTGAAGATGTCGGTGGCGTTGGAGAGGGAGGGTTTGGCGCCGGTGAATTGAATGGCTTGTTCGTCGGTGCCGAGGTTTACGCCTACGATGGTGCGGCTGCCGTCGAGGTTGCGCTCGAAGATGTAGATGTTGGGGTCGGTTGTGGCGTAGCGTGTCATGGGCGCGCCTTGGGTGCCGGCGGCGAGTTCGGGACGGGAGTGTTTGAGGGCGTTGAGTGTGCGGTAGAAGCGTGTGTAGGCGTTTTCGGTGAAGTCGGGGGCTTTGTCTTTTTCGAAGAATTCGAAGGGACGGTCCATGCCTACTTCCTGGCCTGTGTAGATGAGGGGCATGCCGGGGAGGGTGTATGAGAGCACGGCGAATGCGTCGGCGAGGCGGCCGAGGCGTTTGAATTCGGTGCCTTCCCACGAGTTGAGGTCGTGGTTGGTGATCATGTTCATCATGTAGTGGTCGCCGGCGTATTCTTTGGCCTGTTGGTCGAGGAGGGCGTCGATTGCGGTGGCGTCGGAGGCGGGGAATTTTTTGTCGTCGTAGGTGTATTGGCCGGAGGTGGCGGCGATGGCGCTGAACAGGTCTTTCATGGGCCAGTTGTAGGACATGTCGAAGCCGTTGAAACTCAACGGGGGCTCGCTTGCTTCGGCGAGCATGAACAGGTCGGGTTTCACGGCCTGGAGCACGGGGCGTGTCTCGTCCCAGAAGTCGACGGGAACTTGACCGGCCACGTCGCAGCGGAATCCGTCGATGCCTCCTACGGTGAGCCAGTAGATTAGGGCTTCACGCATGGCCTCGCGCATGGCGGGGTTGGAGTAGTCGAGTTTGTAGGTGTCGGTCCAGTCGAAGGGGCCGAACATTTTTCCGTCTTTGTCTTTTGCGAAGTATTCGGGATGGGTGGATACCCACACGTTGTCGCATCCGGTGTGGTTTGGCACCCAGTCGATTATCACTTTCATGCCGAGGCTGTGGGCTTTGTCGACAAGGTTTTTGAAGTCGGCGAGTGTGCCGAATTCGGGGTTTACTTTTTTGTAGTTTTGCACGGCGTAGTATGAGCCGAGTGTGCCTTTACGGTTGAGTTCGGAGATGGGGTGGATGGGCATGAACCAGAGGATGTCGACTCCGAGGTCTTTAAGGCGCGGAAGCTGCTGCTCGAATGCCTTGAATGTGCCTTCGGGGGTTGACTGGCGCACGTTTACTTCGTAGATTGTGGCGTTGCGGCTCCAGTCGGGGTGTTTCACGGTGGTCATTGCCGGCTCTTGGGCGAATCCGAAGAGTGATGCCAATGATGCGATGATTGCGGTGAGTTTCAGTCTCATGATATTAAGTATGATGCAAAAAATGAGTAATCTTAAACGTTAATTACGTGTATTTTTTTGGGATTGCGTGAAAAAGTTTTGCGTTAATTGTCGTGAATTATTCATTAATTAAAATTAACGGGCGATTAATGATAATTGACGCAAAATTTAATTCTCGGAATTATTTGCTTGTAGTGAAAGT
>CANRZQ010000293.1 GCA_947644475.1 uncultured Muribaculaceae bacterium | reverse complement strand
GGTATGGACCGCCGACGAACTTCGCCGCATCGCCGACATCTGCGCGCGCAATAGCGTTACGGTAGTGTCCGACGAAATCCATTGCGAACTCGTCTATCCACCCCACCGCTATACACCGTTTGCTACCGTGGCCGGACATTGCCCTCATGTGTCGTGCATCTCGCCGTCGAAGGCCTTCAACATAGCAGGGCTCCAGATTGCCAATATCGTGGTACCCGACCGGATCTCGCGCGAGAAAATCGACCGCGCCATCAACATCAACGAAGTGTGCGATGTCAACCCATTCGGCGTCGACGCACTTATCGCCGCCTACCGCTACGGAGGGGAGTGGCTCGATGCGCTCATCCCTTATCTCCACGGCAACTACACGCTCCTGCGCGACTTTTTCGCATCCCACTTCCCACATCTTCCGGTGCTTCCGCTCGAAGGCACCTATCTGGCATGGGTCGACTGCCGCAGCCTCGGCATAGCCTCCTCAGTCCTTGAAGAACTGCTTATCGACAATACCCACGTCTGGCTCAACGCCGGCTCTATGTACGGCTCGGCCGGCGAAGGCTTCCTCCGGGTTAACCTCGCCTGTCCGCGCTCCATCCTCGCCGAAGCACTCCGCCGACTCGCCGACTCACAGGCTCTCCGCCCGGCCGGCAAATAAGACATAATTATAGTTAAGACGGGAGCGGCAGATTTTTAATTTCTGCCGCTCCCGCCTTGCTATCCTTTTATGACTAAAATGAATTAAAATAACCTCCGGCCACATATTGCGCATATTGGTGAAAAAACGTAACTTTGCACCACTAAAAACAACACCGACAAATGGCCAGAATCAGACAAAATCGCACCCGGCATACATCACGGCGCAATTCACGCCGAACAAGCAACACACTCCGGAATATAGTATATATCGCAGTTATCATCGCCGCAGCAGTTGCCGCATTTGACTCATGGCGCACATCGGCCTCATCACCGGCTCAATTAGCCCCCACCTCAGCCGACTCCCTGCGCCACGTTATCATTCCGGCCGACATCCCCGCACAAATAATACACTACCCGGGCTTCACCGTATCGTTCAACCCCGAAGCACACCAGCCAAACTGGGTCGCCTGGGAACTTACCGCCGACGAAGCCACATCAACATTCACAACCCGCAAGACAGCCGACTTCGCTCCCGACCCCGACATCGACGGATGCGCACAACTCGCCGACTACCGCCGCTCGGGCTATACACGCGGACACATGGCTCCGGCAGCCGATATGCGCTGGAGCCAGCAAGCCATGGACGCATGCTTCCTGCTCACCAACATGAGCCCGCAGGACAACCGTCTCAACTCCGGAGCATGGGGACGCCTCGAAGAACGATGCCGCGCATGGGCCATACGCGACAGTGCAATCACAATCATATGCGGTCCCGTGCTCACCGACCGGCTCACCCGTACCATAGGCAAAAGCCAAATACCCGTCCCCGAACGATTCTTCAAAGTAATAATCGCCCCCTACGCCAATCCGCCCAGAGGCATCGCATTCATAATGCCAAACGCAAAAATAGAAGGAGGCATGGCCGCGGTGGCAACCACTATCGACGAAATAGAAGCAATAACAGGATACGACTTCTTCTCCTCGCTCCCCGACCAAATCGAAAACACCATAGAGGCACAATCCAACCTCCCTCAATGGAACAACACCCCCAAAAAACGCTCCAAATGACAATCCACGATATAAACGACACAATCTGCGCAATATCCACCCCACCGGGCATAGGAGGAATAGCCGTAATACGAATAAGCGGCCCCGACGCAATAGCCACAGCCGACAAAATATGGCATGGCCGCCCGCTGGCCCAGGCCCCGGGCCAGACCCTGCGCTACGGCACAGTGGATGCACCCGACGGCACCCGCCTCGACGACGCCGTGGCCGCAATCTATCGTGCCCCTCACTCATACACCGGACAGGACACCGTAGAAATATCAGTCCACGGCTCAACCTACATCCAGCACACACTCCTCCAATCACTCACCGCCGCCGGAGCGCGCCTTGCCGCCCCCGGAGAATACACCCGCCGCGCACTCGCCGCAGGAAAACTCGACCTCCCCCAGGCCGAGGCCGTGGCCGACATCATAGCCGCACGTTCACGTGCCGAACACCGCATTGCCGCCACACAAATGCGCGGAGGCTACTCTGCCCGCCTGCGCACCCTCCGCGACACACTTATCGACATAGCCTCACTGCTCGAACTCGAACTCGACTTCTCCGAAGAAGACGTCCAATTCGCCGACCGGGCCGACCTGCTGAACCGCGCAACACAACTCCGCGACGAAATAACCCGCCTCGAACACACATTCGCCACGGGCAACGCCATCCGCCAAGGCATACCCACCGCCATCGTCGGACACACCAATGCCGGAAAATCATCCCTGCTCAACGCCCTGCTCAACGACGACCGTGCAATAGTATCCGACATCCACGGCACCACACGCGACATCATAGAAGACACCGCCACAATCGGCGACTACACAATCCGCTTCATCGACACAGCCGGCATACGCGACACATCAGACACCATCGAGCAACTCGGCATACAACGCTCACGCCGCGCCATCGGCACAGCACGGATCCTCATCCTCGTCCTTGACCCCACCTCCCCCACCCTCGACACCGACACAATCCCTGCCGGCACCGGCGCCACGCCAATCGACACACACCTCATCATCGCCATCAACAAAACCGACATTGCCCCCTCCTCCACCATAAGCGACACACCCCATTTCCGCCACTACCAGCGCACCCTTCAATCCATCTATCGCACAGTCGACACCATCGGCATAAGCGCAGCCACCGGCCAAGGCCTCGACACACTCCGGGAAGCCATCCTGCGCGCCGCCGGCCAAGGACTCGACCATTCCGACATAATAGTCACCAACGAGCGTCACCGCCAAGCACTTGCCGACGCCCTCCCCCCCCTCGACGCCGTCATCGCCGCCCTTGCGCCCGGCTCCCCCGTCACCGGCGACCTCATCGCCCAAGACCTCCGCACCGTCATCTCCACCCTCTCCACCATCATCGGCGACATCACCACCCCCGACCTCCTCACCACCATCTTCTCCCGCTTCTGCATCGGGAAATAGATAAACATCTGTAAATCACATA
>CANRZQ010000292.1 GCA_947644475.1 uncultured Muribaculaceae bacterium | reverse complement strand
CGTCCTATTTCATAAAAAATATTAACAATTACACGAAAAATGCGAAAAATGCTTTTTTTTTTCGTATCTTTGAGACCCCAAAACAGATACAAGATAATCCAGACCGACGATGGCAGAATTTCCCGGAGAAAACCCGCAACTCACCGAACGTCTGCGCGACCCCAAACAATGTCGCGCAGCCTTCTCAGAAGTGATTGCCACCTTCTCCGAGCCCCTCTATCGCCAGATCAGACGCATGGTCCAGAATCACGACGACGCCAACGACCTGCTCCAGAACACATTCATGAAAGCATGGCAAAACCTCGAGAACTTCCGTGGTGAAGCCAAACTTTCAACATGGCTGTATAAAATAGCCATAAACGAAAGCATAACCCACCTCGAACGCGAACGCCGACGCCTCACCCTTTCACTCGACGACGAGCAAAGCCATCTGGCCCACACAATCGAGGCCGACGACCAAATCGACGGCGACGCGCTTGCCCTGCGCCTGCGTCAGGCCGTGGCCACACTCCCCGAGAAACAACGCCTCGTATTCAACATGAAATACTACGACGACATGAAATACGAAGACATCTCCGAAATTCTCGGCACATCCGTAGGCGCACTAAAAGCATCCTACCATGTGGCCATAAAAAAAATCGAGCAATTTTTCTCAAACACCGATTAAACCTTCCGACACCCGGAAAGTCATATAAATAGAACACAGAAAATAAAAATTGATGAAAGCTGGAAATGACATATTAAAGCAAGTAGCCCGTCGAGACGGAATCACCGTGCCCGATGGCTATTTCGCCGATTTTGCCGCGCGCATGGCAGCGTCATTGGAGCCGACCGATTTTGAAAAATCTGCCGACAGTGTCGCCCCCTCTGCGCCACAGCCGAAAAACATATGGCAACGCATTAGGCCATATGCCTATATGGCCGCAATGTTCGCCGGTGTGTGGTGCATGCTGAAAATGTTCACAATGATTTCCGACCCGTCGCAAATCTCACTGGAATCAAACCCGACGCTCGCCGATGCCCTCACAAACGAAGTATTCGTAAACGAATACATACTCGACGACATCGACCAATACGACATCCTCGACGAACTATACGAAGAAGGCTACGACATCGACGCACTCGCCGACTCAATGATGGTCTTCGACCAGACTTACGATTCCGCCGTCGCACTCCCGGCCGACCTTCACAACACAACCCTGATGCAATGAAAAATCCGGCATTCATATTTTTTCTCGTTTTCATGGCCTTTGCCGCCACACTATTCGCCCAGGAACGCCCATCGTCGGGCGACCGCGAGAAATGGCTCTCCGAGGTAAGAAACTACAAACAGGAATACCTTGCCCGCGAACTCCAGCTCACAAAAGAACAGCAAGCAAAATTCTTCCCCATCTACAACGAAATGGACGAAGAACTCAACAAAGCGGCGGTTGAGACACGCGACCTCGAAGCAAAAGTAACCGAAGACAAAGACGCATCCGACACCGAAGTATCAGCAGCCGCCCGAGCCCTCTTCGAGCAGAAAGGCCGCGAAAGCGAAATCGAACTCCGCTACTTCGACCGATACAAAGAAATACTCACACCCCGCCAACTGATACGGCTTAAAGCAGCCGAGCGCAAATTCACACAGCAACTCGTACGCCATCACGGCCGAATGAAAGCCGACGCCCGTAAAAGAAACTAACTTTTCACCACCTATACCCCCAAGAAGCCTCCTGCCATCCGGCTCGAGGCTTTTTTCATGCCGGTTTTTGCAATTCATCATATTTTTCGTAACTTAGGGGCGACAAATCTGCTCAATACCAAATCACCATGCTTCTGAATTTCTCTGTCAAGAATTACAGCTCTTTCCGCGATGAAGTCACACTCTCGCTCGCGGCATCCTCGGAAAGGACACACAGCAAGGCAATACATCGCCGTGCATCGGCCCGCGTGCTGCCCGTGGCGGTGATATACGGCGCAAACTCATCCGGCAAAACAAATGTGCTGTATGCCCTTCGCCAACTCAACCATGTTGTAAAATCCTCTGTGAAACTCAACCCCTCCGACCCACTCGACTTCGAGCCATTCTTTCTTGACGAAAACTCTCAGGACGAGCCAACGCAATTCGAAATCGAAATCCTGATCGGCGACACCCGCTACCGCTACGGATTTGAATACAACGCCGAGCACATATGCCGAGAATGGCTTTATGCAAAACAGCCAAAAGAACGCGAATTCAACCTCTTTATCCGCGTAGGAGATGAATTTGAAATATCCGAAAAACGATTTCCCGAAGGCATCGGAAAAGATGTGGCGACACTCCCCAACCGTCTTTTCCTCAGTCTTGTGGCCCAACTGCGCGGCCCGATATGCCAGCAGATAATGGAATGGTTCTACCGCTGCAACTTCCTGTCGGGCATGCAGACCGACGCCTACGCCGGCTACTCAATGCAGATGTTCAACCAGCACCTCGACGGAGAAGAAGACGCATTCAACCTGTTCAACCGCCTCAACCTCGGATTCAACAATCTTATCGTATCAAAACGCGACATCTCAGGCGAACTCGACCGCATCCCATCCGAATTCGAGCCAATAAGGACTCGCCTCAAAAAAAGGCTGAACGCCAAGACATGGGTAGAAGTGCACACCACCCACACCGTCTACGACCGGCACGGCAACCCCATAGGCGAGCGCACTTTCAACTCCGATGAAATGGAATCGGAAGGCACAAAAAAAATAATCGAGATGTCCGGTCCGCTCTTCGCGGCGATAAAAGCAGGCGGCATACTTATTGTCGACGAACTCGACTCCAAACTCCACCCCCTGCTCACACGCGACATCCTGCGCCTGTTTATGGATCCCGAAAGCAATCCATCAGGTGCGCAACTGATATTCACAACCCACGACACAAACCTGCTCAACCGCAACTACCTGCGCCGCGACCAGATATGGTTCACCGAGAAAAACGCCGTGTCGTCGACCGACCTATACTCGCTTGCCGAGTTCCGCGACACACCCATAGGAGGCTCCGGCTGCGACCCCTCGCTCGCCCGTGAATACATCGCAGGCCGCTACGGCGCCATCCCCTACTTTTCCTAAGCCCCCACCCGCCCCGACGCATCGTATCCGAAAAAACGTACCTACACAGCAGAGAAAGGATATAAA
>CANRZQ010000291.1 GCA_947644475.1 uncultured Muribaculaceae bacterium | reverse complement strand
CAGATAAATGCCGGCGAGAAAACCGTGCATTTTACCGAGCAGGCTCTCACGTGCTCCGGCCGACGACCGCCGCAGCATAGCAACCTCGACGCCCCGTCCCCGGAACGCCTCAGCCATACGGTCGACCACCGCCTCCTCACCCGAGTATTTCCCATACTCGTTATGCACCATCAACAGTTTCATAAATATTGGTTTATTTTATGCATTCTTCGCCGCTTTTATAAAGGCATCAATATCGGAAGACGCCAATAGTGGCATAAATTCATTTATCTTTGATTCGGGCCAATCCCACCATTTGATCTCTAACAAATCTTGTATTTGTGCGGGTGTAAATCTATATTTGATTACACGAGCCGGATTGCCCACAGCAATTGCATACGGAGGTATTTCTTTGGCGACAACGGCTCCAGCCCCTATCACCGCTCCATCCCCGATTTTCACACCAGGCATGAGCATCGCTCCCCGACCAATCCATACGTCATTACCAATCACAGTATCTCCCCTGTCCTGTTGCGTCCAACCTTTATCAAAATTAGGGAATATGCTGTGATATTTATAAAAAGCAAAATCCGAGACCCATTCCGTATGATGATTCCCTCCTAAGAGAATCTTAATATCATGAGCCATGTCGGTAAAGCGGCCAATTTTTAAACACGCATTGCTTCCATAGTCATAAATTTGAGGCCATCCATACGTATATTCTCCAATTATATATTTATCCCCAACAAGATAGTATCTTGTTTCAAGATCGTGTTTCTTGTATAGTCGTGCCAATCTAATTTTCTCACTCCACCCCCTAAATAACTTATTGAAGGCTCTTGCTATCAATGATGCCATTGTTATCTAATTTTAAGATACATCTTACGGACAATAGGAAGCATCGGCTTCGCGGCTTGGAGAATGCACGCAAATGCAAGAGGGTGGCGAGATGAGAATGAGAGCATGCGGTCGGAGCAAGGCGTAAAAGCACGGCATTCGCGCAGAATCTGCAATTTTTGCTTGAACGGCAAACGCCAAAGATAACGCTGAATGTTGGCCTTATGCATGAAATGATGATGCCCCATTACAGCCTTGGCTGTCGCCGGATCTTCTTTAAGGATATTTTCCCCAACAACCCGGATTCGGCGGCTCATCTTGAAATAATCGTATATGCGTTGGAAATCTTCTCCAATCTTGCATGTCTGACCTTCCCAATAGAGGTATTTCACAACTTTGACGGGGATATAGGCCATTTTCTTCGCTGCAACAGTAGATCGTATTGTAAAATCAGTATCTTCGAATCTTACATTCTCTTCGAAGAAGATTTCGTTCTCGAGCATGAATTCCCGACGGTAGGCATAACACCACGGACACCAAGGAATCTGTTGTGTCTGGATAAACTTTCGCCCTGACATTATTTCCTGTGAATCGTTATACATGTCATGCTCGACATCACCCGAATTTATAAGTTCAAAGTCGTACATCACAATATCCAGACCAGGATTTGCCTTTATATAGTCACGAACTTTTGCCAAAGCACCATCTGCAAACGAATCGTCTTGGTCTATGAATACAATATACTCACCTTTGGCAATACGCATACCTGTGTTTCGCGCGCCCCCTTGACGTTTGTTAACCGAATGGTTAATAAGTGTTAAATGGGGGGGGTAATTCTACTGTCTATACGCGATTGAATCACAGTTGCGGCGTCGTCCGGCGAACAGTCGTTGACGAAAATCAACTCATATTCCTCCGGTGCAAGTCCTTGACTTGCTGCCGTATCAATCAGCGAATCGATATATTGACCTCCGCAATATACCGGCACAATAATTGAAAAAATAGGATTAGACATTATTATTTATGCTTTATTGATTGCTGAAATATATGAAGCAAGGACGGCGTCTCGATGAAATATTGATTTATCAATGAAGGCCTGTCCGGCCGTTGCCATCAATTTTTGTGGATTGTTATGCAAGTCGACAAGTGTGTCTGCTAACTGGGCGCTATTTTTAAAAAAGAATCCGTTTTCTCCGTCACGGATTATATCAAGAGCGACACCGGTTGGGCGTGTTACCACACAACGTCCAAGGGCAAACGGTTCGGCAATGCAACGGCCATATGTCTCGACATTTGACGATATGATAGCAACATTGCTCTTTTCATATTCTTCCCATACTTTATCGAGAGGAAGTTTGCCGGGGAATTCGATCAAATTCTCAATTCCTTTTTCAACCGCGAGCCGACGGATTCCTTCCTGTGTCGGACCGGCCCCGGGGAGTACAACACGAATTGTACGGTCCGAAGTACGTATTACATATTCAGCAACAGCTTCAATAATCATTTCCTGCTGCTTGCCATGACGAAATTGCGCCGGAAATACAAGCCGAAGTGGACTTGAATCAATTATATTTTCTTTTTTATTGAATTGCGGTTGATTCATCATATAAAATACCAAGTCGGTCTTATATTTGAGCAACCGGAATTTATTTGATACATATGTCGACATGCTTATCACCCGATCGGCAGTCAAGAACAAAGCCGTGCCAATTATAGCTATAGCCGGAATTGTTTTCAGGGGCGAATTGTGGCGATATCCATGTATTGTATATATGATTTTAAATTTTTGAGGTATAATTTTACGATATTTAATCCACGACACAAGAGCCAATTGCCAATTATTGTGGACATTGACATGGGTTATCTTTTCTCGTTTTATTACATCTTCAATCTGCCGGGAAAGTATTTTGAAATTCTGATGTTTATCAAGACCGTCTATTATAGTCAATGGCAGTTTTTCATCTTTCAGCCATTGATGCAGACCCGGTTCCATTTCTTCCGGAGATGAGATGAAATAAGAATTCAATTCATCGCACCGGTTAATTTCTACGGCTTGTTCTGACAAAGCCTGTGTGAGCCCGACATTATAATCGGAGCAAAAAAACAGAAAGCGAGGTTTCATTTTTGTTGTGGCTT
Organism: uncultured Muribaculaceae bacterium; assembly: GCA_947644475.1. Lineage (GTDB taxonomy): Bacteria > Bacteroidota > Bacteroidia > Bacteroidales > Muribaculaceae > CAG-873. The sequence continues at coordinate 217 of CANRZQ010000291.1, read as the reverse complement.
TAAGCCGCAGCAAAAATGTTTTTCACCTACGGCTTATATTCGTAAAATTTTACGCAGTTTGCTGTATATCCTTATTCCTAAGCAATGGTAACGGCGTAGTTGTTTGTCGATTTCTGGATTGACAGAAATACACTCTGGCTCTTTCCACAGCACATGGTGGTGTGTGTGGGGGGGGGTAACCAAGTGATCATCACGTACATCCAAATCTATCCTAAAC
>CANRZQ010000290.1 GCA_947644475.1 uncultured Muribaculaceae bacterium | reverse complement strand
TTGAGGCCAGTGCCGATGAATCCTTCCTCGCGGTTGATATACAGTTTCTCGTTGGCCTCGGCCACGTTTGCCGCCTCGATAGAGTCGAAACCGCGTATCACGGTTCGGCGTGGATGGTCGGCTCCGTATTTCTTTTGCAGGGCTATAAACCAGTCGATGGCATATTCGGTGAGGCGGTCGAGATGGCCGAGCGTCTCGGCAATGTCGTCGCCGAGGCGTGCTATGGCACGGTCGGCGTCGTCGACATTGAACCGTAGGATTCGCTTCATCTTTATTTCGAGAAGGCGGAGGATATCTTCGGTAGTGACCTCCCGGATAAGCGACGGGGCAAACGGCTCGAGGCGTCGGGCTATGTGGGCCACGGCCTCGTCGTTTGATTTGGCCTGTTCGTATTCGGCGTCCTTGTAGATGCGGCTTTCGATGAATATGCGCTCGAGCGAGGCGAAGAAAAGTTGCTCGCGCAGTTCGGCGAGGCGTATTTCAAGTTCGCATTTCAGGATATGGCGCGTGAGGTCGGCACTGTGGCGCAGCACGTCGCTCACCCCCAGGAAATGAGGCTTGTCGTTGGATATGACGCAGCAGTTGGGCGATATCGACACCTCGCAGTCGGTGAAAGCGTAGAGGGCGTCGATAGTCTTGTCCGACGAAGTGCCGGGCACGAGGCTCACCATGATGCGTGCCGAGTCGGAGGTGAGGTCGTCGATTTTGCGTATTTTGATTTTCCCGTTGTCGATGGCCTTCAATATCGAGTCGATGAGCGAGCCGGATGTCTGGCCAAACGGCAGTTCGGTGATGGCGAGGGTCTTGTTGTCGATTTTCTCAATCTTGGCGCGCACCTTTACAGAGCCTCCGCGCTCGCCGTCGTTATAGCGCGACACGTCGATGAATCCGCCGGTCTCGAAGTCGGGGTACAGGGTGAATTCCTCGCCGCGGAGATATGCCACGGCGGCGTCGATGAGTTCGTTGAAATTGTGCGGCAGGATTTTCGACGACAGGCCCACGGCAATGCCTTCGGCTCCCTGGGCCAGCAGAAGCGGAAATTTGGCAGGGAGCGTCACAGGCTCGCGGTTGCGTCCGTCGTACGATGGCGTCCATTGCGTCACCTTGGGATTGAACAGCACGTCGAGGGCGAAATGCGAGAGTTTTGCCTCGATATATCGTCCGGCGGCGGCTCGTGCGCCGGTGAGGATGTCGCCCCAGTTGCCCTGCGTGGTTACCAGCAGGTCTTTCTGCCCGAGTTGCACCAGCGCGTCGTTGATAGAGGCGTCGCCGTGAGGGTGATACTGCATGGTCTGGCCCACGATGTTGGCAACCTTGATAAACCGGCCGTCGTGCATCGTGCGCATTGTGTGGAGTATGCGGCGTTGCACGGGCTTGAGGCCGTCGTCGATATGCGGCACGGCTCGCTCGAGGATTACATACGAGGCATAGTCGAGAAACCACGACTGGAACATTCCGCGCAACTGGCGGCGTGTCCGCTCGTCGAGGCTGTCGGAATACGGTTTTACAAAATCGGCGGAATATCCGCCTGCGGCCGGGGCATCTGCCGTGCTCTCGTCGTCAAACTGGTCTTCGGGAAAATCGCTCATCGGGGTATTATTTTAACAGGAAAGAATTCCCACAAAGTTAGCAAAAAAAAATGAAACACGCATCCCCCGGATTGTAAAACCCAAAACATTTCCGTAAATTTGGCAAAAATTTAATTTTATTTTTCGATGTCAAATAATCCGCTCCCGATAGCAAGCAATGATTTGCTCGCCGATATTCGCCAGGTCCTTCGCTCTGCCAAATCCACAATAGTCAAGGCTGTAAATTCTGCTGTCATCTCTGCTTATTGGGAAGTAGGACGCTATATAGTGGAATACGAGCAAGGCGGCAGTGCCCGCGCCGAGTATGGCAAAGGATTGCTGAAATCTCTTTCCGAGTCTCTTGTGCCCGAATTCGGCAATGGCTTCAACGTTACAAACTTGAAATTTATGCGGCTGTTTTACTTGCGTATTCAGAAAAGTGAGACGCTGTCTCACCAATTGAGTTGGTCGCATTATGTAGAAATACTGAAAGTGGACGATGAAATGGCCATGCGCTATTATCTGCGTGAATGTAGTGAATGTAATTGGAGCGTACGGCAACTGCGCCGTCAGATCCACACATTGTATTATGAACGGCTTTTGGCGAGCCGCGATAAAGCGACCCTCCATGCCGAGGCGAACAAACCGAAAGCGGGAGAAATCGATGACCCGCGCGAGATAATCCGCGACCCCTATATCCTTGATTTTATCGGAATACCGCAGGGTGAGCATTTCCTTGAAAATGACATCGAGCAGATGCTGATCGACAAACTTCAACATTTCCTGCTCGAACTGGGCAAGGGCTTTACATTTGTTGCCCGGCAAAAACGCATATCATTCGACAACGACCATTTTTACATTGACCTCGTATTCTACTCCATCCCTGCACGATGTTTTGTGCTTATCGACCTCAAATCCGGCAAACTCACACATCAGGACATTGGTCAAATGCAGATGTATGTAAACTACTACACCCGCACGCAGATGTACCCCGGTGACAATCCTCCCGTCGGAATTGTGCTCTGTGCCGAGAAAAATGATACCGTTGTGCGTTTTACTCTTCCCGATGCAAACAACCGGATATTCGCCTCTCAATATCTCACAAACATGCCCTCAGAGGAAGAACTGCGCCAACTGATAAACGAAAGCGCAAAAGATTTCATAAATTGAACTCAAAAAATAGAAAAAGTTTCGGTTTTGAAGAAAAATGATTACTTTTGCGAATTATTCGTAAAAAAATAAAACTATCTTATCACATACGCTTAAAAATTACCGCTTATGAGTAACAATGTATCCGCCAGCCTTCGTGACAAGGCCTGGGCAAGATGGACAGCGTTGGGCCTGCTGGCCTTCGCCATGTTCTGTTCTTACATTTTTATGGATATTCTATCGCCTATCAAGGACTTGCTGCAATCGACACGCGGCTGGGACTCGACGGCTTTCGGCACAATGCAGGGATCGGAGACTTTCCTCAATGTGTTTATTTTCTTCCTGATTTTTGCCGGCATCATCCTCGACAAGATGGGCGTGCGCTTCACCGCCATCCTTTCCGGAGCGGGGATGCTCGTGGGTGCCACTATCAACTGGTATGCCCTCACCGACGCTTTCCTTGGC
>CANRZQ010000289.1 GCA_947644475.1 uncultured Muribaculaceae bacterium | reverse complement strand
CGGCATCCACGTAGGCGACGGATGGGCGCTGAAACGCTTCCCCGTGTGGTTCAACGTGTTCAACGGAAACACTGCCGTACACCTCGACACCGGAAAATCTGCCGCCATATGCGCCCGGCATCTCGGCGACCCGGCCCTGCGCGACATTGCCGAGGGCCAGCTGCGGTGGACCGTGGGCGAGAACCCCTTCAACCAGTCGCTGATTTACGGCGAAGGTTCAAACTATCCGTCGCTCGACAATTTCTCTTCCGGAGAAATCATCGGAGCCATCCCCGTGGGCATCCGCACACATGGCGACACCGACGAGCCTTTCTGGCCTGAAATCAACAACGCCTGCTACAAGGAGGTGTGGCTCACCTCGGCCGGGAAATGGATTTCGCTAATCGCCGACTTGAAACATCTTAACAATCAATAACTAATAATGAAACGTTTTATTTCTTTCTTTTCGGCATTGCTCATCATGCTATGCCTCTCCAATGCCTCAGCGCAGGATTTTGAATACGCCCGCGCTCCCCGATTCAAGGCCCTGTTCTACTATTCGATGAATGTCGAACTCGCCCACCAGCAGTTTGCCCAAGGCACTCTCGATTTCTTCAAAGGCCTCACCGTGGGCGACGGCTGGACCATGGAATCGACACAAAATCTTGCCGACTACCCCTACGAACGCCTCAAAGAATTCGACATCGTGGTGTTTATCAACGACGCCCCCACCGACCCCAAGGTACGCGCCGATTTCCAGAAATATATGGAAAACGGCGGCGGATGGCTCGGCTTCCACGCCGCCGCATATAACGACGCGCGCACCCAATGGCCCTGGTACAACGAATTCCTCGGCTGCGGCAAATTCCTCTGCAACCAATGGCCGCCCCAGCCCGCGCTCCTCACTGTGGAGACAACCGTGCATCCCGTCACAAAGAATCTGCCCGTGGAATTTGTATCCGCTCCTTCCGAATTCTACATGTGGCAGGAAAATCCCCGCGACAAGGATAACGTCGAAGTGCTCGTGAGCATCTCGCCCAAGAACTATCCTTTCGGCATAAAGGACGTGGTTTACAGCGGCGACTTCCCCATCGCATGGACCAACAAGAATTTCCGCATGATTTACATCAACTGGGGCCACGGCGACGACGAATACATGGAGTCGACCCAGAACCTCATGGCTGTCAATGCTTTCCGCTGGATTCTCAGCCGCTCGCCCAAAGGAAATCCCTTTGCCAAATATACAAAATAACAAGATTCCTTAATTATTATTTGGAGTATGCGCCATTAATTTCGTATTTTTGCAATGTAACCTTTTTCTGAAAACAGAATCAAATCACAGCATGAATCGCCCCGCGCTGCTCATCCTGCTTTTATCTATATTGGTGGCCTCTGTCGCAGAGGCCACCAACTTCCGTACAATAAGCACAAGCCGGGGCCTCGACTGCCGCGTTGTGCGCGAGGTCGGCCAGGATTCCGCCGGCTTTGTATGGGTATGCACACATGAGGGCATCGACCGCTTCGACGGCTCCACTGCAAAACATTACTCCTTGCGCCACTCCTCCGGGCTCGACGAGATTATCGACCCGTTCACCACGCTTTGTATCGACCCCGACGGCAATCCGTGGATCGTCCTGAAAACCGGGCATATCTACCGCTACGGCCGGGAGGCCGACAAATTCACGCACATGGCCGACCTGCCCGATGCCCCGCCTGTCTACCGCGGCACGTTCGCTCCCGACCGTCGCCTCTGGCTCGCAACAGGCTCCGGAGCCTACTCCTGGCGCGACGACGAGGGCCTGCTCAAACGCGGGCTCGACAACAAATGGGTAAAGGACATTATTATAAATGACAACACCCTGATCGCCGGCACGGAACAGGGCATATATTCCGGAATACTTCCCGACGACGATAAGCCCGTCAAGTTTAAACCGTTAACCCATGAGCCGCTCAACACCGAGGTGCTGTGCGCCACCCCCTTCGGCATCTATGCCGGCACCACCAACGACGGACTATGGGTATTGGGCAGCGACGGCTCCAATGTCCGCAAGGTCGACGGCGTGGCCGACAAGCCCGTGCGGGCCATATCTCTTTCGCCGCACGGCTATCTGCTTGCCGGAGTCGACGGTGCCGGAGTATATGTCATCGACCCCAGTAACGTATCTGTAACCGGCCACTACAACGCCGACTCCGACATGCCGGGAAGCATCTCGGCAAACAATGTCTCCGACCTGATGGTCGACCGCGACGGCGGCATATGGGTTGCAACTTCAACCCGGGGGCTCAACTACGCCCCGTCAATAAGCAATAAAATCGAACTGTTTGTCCATCAGCCTTACAACCCGCAGTCGTTGCCGTCGAGCACAGTCAATGCCGTGCTCGAGGATGCCGACGGCGACTACTGGTTCGGAACCAACCGCGGCGTATCGCTATTCAATACTAAAACCCGCTCTTGGAAGCATTTTCTCGGCAACGCCGGCGGCAGCGACAATGCCGTGGTGTCTATCGCCCTCAATCAGGCTCCCGACGGCAGGATATGGGTTGGATCCTACGGTAAAGGCGTGTTTATTATCGACAAGGCCGCCGGCAGCGTCTCTCGCCTCCCGTCCTACTCCCCGGCCTCGCAAAAGGGCATGCCTTTCGATGAGGTGTACTGCATCCACAACCGCGACGGCAAGATTCTCCTTGCCGGCAACGGCACCAAAATCGTGGCCTATGACCCGGCCTCGGATTCTTATTCATATTACCCGGGACGGTATATCGACGGCATGGCCGACACTCCCGACGGAGGCATGTGGATTGCCGCAAACGACGCGCTCGCATTTACCAAAGACCCGGCTGCAATCCACACCTGGACCAATTCCATAGGCGGACACACGTTCCGCTACCCCATTATCGACATTAGCGTCGACAGCAACGGAGCCCTTTGGATTGCAACCGACGGCGAAGGCCTCGCCGTATACGACCCACGCGCCGACAAGACAGCAATCGTGACCGACGGCCCGGGCATCGACTCTAATTCAATACTAAACGTCACTGCCGGCCGACAAGGACGCATCTGGTTCTCCACCGAGCGCTCGGTATATTGCTACGACACGGAAAAAAACGCAGTGATGTGCCTCAACGACCTAATTCCGATGTCGCCCGAGGCTTTCAGCCAGTGCTCATCTGTCTTGCTCAGCGACGGCGACGTGATGTTCGCATCTATCGACGGCGCCATCAAATGCAC
>CANRZQ010000288.1 GCA_947644475.1 uncultured Muribaculaceae bacterium | reverse complement strand
GCCATGCCTCCTCGGCGTGATAGATTACCCCTCGAAGACCATCACCGTCAACGACGTGTTCATCCCCACAGGCGACATCGCCGCCGACATGCGCGCAATAAAAGATTTCTACCGCCCTTTCCGTGGGAAATATCCCGACAAATTCACTGCCGAAGATGAATAGCCTCAAAGTAGCAGCCCTGCCTCTCGACACTGTCCACGCCGATCCCGCCGCCAACATCGCCCTTATGCGCGCCGCCCTCGACCGGCTTGGCCCGGTCGACATAGCCGTCCTGCCCGAGTTCTTCACCACCGGATTCATCACCGACCCCGCCCTCGTCAACGCCTGCGCCCAGGCCCCCGACGGCGATGCCATGCAGGCCGTGCGCCGCGAGGCCGAGGCCCGCTCATGCGCCATCTGCGGCACATTCATAGCGCGCCTGCCCGACGGTACTCTGCGCAACCGCGCCTTCTTCATCGCCCCCGGCTCCGACCCCGTATTCTACGACAAACGCCACCTCTTCTCCATATCCGACGAAGCCGACGTACTCACCCCCGGCTCTCAGCCGAGGCCCGTCATCACCTTCCGCGGCTGGCGCATATCCATTGCCGTGTGCTACGACCTCCGCTTCCCCGTATGGTGCCGCAACACCGCCGGCCCCGACGGCTCGCTCCTCTACGACATACTCATCATCCCCGCATCGTGGCCCGACGCCCGGGCCCATGCCTGACGCACTCTGCTCACGGCCCGCGCCATCGAAAACCAGGCCTACGTCATAGGCGCCAACCGCTCCGGCTCCGACGGCTTCGGACGTTGCGACGGCCTCACCGCCATCTTCGACTTCCTTGGCGTAGACATCGGCACCGCCGGCCCCGCAGGCGCAGTCACCGCCACATTCGACCGCGACCTCCTTGCCGCCTGCCGCCGCCGATTCCCCGTGTGGCGCGACGCCGACACCTTTGCCATCACATTATAACCCATCACTCACACATTAATATCTATGGACTGGACCATCGAAAGCAGCGAATACCTCTTCCGCCGTCCATGGCTCACCGTGCGCCGCGACACCGTGCGCCTTCCCGACGGACGCGTCAACCCCGAATTCTACGTCCTTGAATACCCGACGTGGGTCAACATCATAGCCGTAACCGACACCGGCGACATGGTTCTCGTCCGCCAGTACCGCCATGGCCTCGGCCAGACACGCTTCGAACTCTGCGCCGGCGTAGTCGAGCCCGGAGAGACGCCCCTCGAAGGTGCGCGGCGCGAACTGCTCGAAGAAACAGGCTTCGGCGGCGGACAATGGTCGCAATACATGGTCCTGTCGGCCAACCCCTCCACCACCAACAACCTCACCTTCACCTTCCTTGCCGAAGGCGTAACCCGCATCTGCGCCCAGAAACTCGACCCGACAGAAGACATTGAGGTCCACATCCTCTCCAAAGCCGAAGTATTCCGCCTCCTCAGCCAGGGCGAAATCATCCAGGCCCTCATGGCCGCCCCCCTCTGGAAATATTTGGGAGCCACCCCTCGCCCTGACTCGACATAAATCGAATTATCTCGATTTATCTTGATTTAAAATCGAGATATCCATTGCACATCTCCAAAATAAATCGTACCTTTGCGCTTTCAAAAGCCAATCATACAATTTCTAATCTATTTACGTCTCATTTATGGAGTGGATTACAGAACTTCTGTTGCCCGGCAACACATCGATAGCAGCCACACTCGTGCTCTATTCATTCGTGATTGCTGCCGGTATCTACTTGGGAAAATTGAAGATTGCCGGAGTTTCGCTTGGCGTCACATTTGTCCTCTTTATGGGCATCCTCATGGGCCATTTCGGCTATGAGGTCGACGATAGCACTCTCAAATTCGTGCGCGAATTCGGTCTTATCCTGTTCATTTTCTCAATCGGTCTGCAAGTGGGCCCCGGCTTCTTCTCTTCGTTCAAGAAAGGCGGAGTCACCCTCAACGGACTTGCTGTACTTGCCATCGTGCTCAACGTGGCAATCGTAGTGTGCATCTATTACTTCGGTAATGTCAACGACATCTCAGCCCTCGTCGGCGTCATGTCAGGTGCGGTTACTAACACCCCCGGTCTTGCCGCAGCCCAGCAGACTATCTCGCAGATGGGCCCCGAAGGCGCCGCGCAGGCCAACCTTATGGCATCCGGATATGCCGCCGCCTACCCCCTCGGCGTTATCGGCATCATCACCGCCATGTTCATCATCAAAGGCATCTTCCGTATCAAAATCGACGACGAGATAGCACAGATCGAAGCCGAGCGCGAAGACTCACAGCTCAAGCCCTTCATGATGACAATAGAGGTCACCAACCAGCTCATCGACGGACGCACTCTCGTCCAGCTCCACGACATCATCGAATGTAACTTCGTCGTGTCGCGCCTTATGACAACATCCGGCGAGATGGTCATCCCCAAATCATCCACAGTGATTCACGTCGGCGACAAACTCTTCATCGTGGCCTCAATGCAGGATGCCGACAAATTCCGCTCCGTCCTCGGCGAGGAAATCACAATGGACTGGGAAGAAACACCCTCGCCCGTCTACTCCCGCCGCATCGTCATCACCAAAAGCGAATACAACGGCGTGGCCATCGGCTCGCTCCGCCTCCACAAAGGCTATCGTCTTAACGCCACCCGCGTCAACCGTGCCGGCGTCGACCTCCTCGCTTCCCCCGGACTTCGCCTGCAAATGGGCGACCGCATCACCGTCGTTGGCGACCTCGAGGACATCGACCGCCTCGCATCGCGCCTCGGCAACTCCATGAAACGCCTCGACCAGCCCAACCTCATCACCATCTTCGTTGGTATCGTCCTCGGTATCATCCTCGGGTCTATCAACATCGGATTCGGCATGAAACTCGGCCTCGCAGGCGGTCCCCTCGTCGTGGCAATCCTCCTGAGCCGCTTCGGCTACAAATTCAAACTCGTCACCTACACATCAAACGCAGCGTCGATGATGCTCCGCGAACTCGGCATCTGCCTCTTCATCGCATCCGTCGGCATAGCCGCCGGTAAAGGTTTTGCCGACGCCGTGTTCAACACCACAGGTATGTGGTGGGTGATCTGGGGCTTCGTCATCACAGTAGTTCCCCTCATCATCACAGGCTGCATCGCCAGGGCAAAATACAAAATCAACTTCCTCACCATCATGGGTCTCTTCTCCGGCAACTACACCGATCCCCCGGCCCTGGCATATGCCAA
>CANRZQ010000287.1 GCA_947644475.1 uncultured Muribaculaceae bacterium | reverse complement strand
ATGGGATATGCCCTGGCCGACGAGGCTGCCGCACGCGGCGCGCGGGTGGTGCTGGTGAGCGGGCCTGTGGCTGTCCGTGCCGAGAATTCCGGTGTGGAAGTGCGCCCCGTTGAGTCGGCCTGTGAGATGCTTGCCGAGTGCGAGAAGGTGTTCCCGGAGGCCGACATTGCCATAATGGCCGCCGCCGTGGCCGATTATGCTCCCGAAGAAACAGCCACACGCAAGATAAAACGCGAGCGCGACGAAGTGCCGGTGATTCATCTCAAAAAGAATCCCGATATCGCCGCCACGCTCGGAGCAGCAAAGCGTCCAGGCCAGGTGCTCGTGGGGTTTGCACTCGAAACCGACCATGAACTCGACAACGCCGCCGACAAACTCCGCCGCAAACGCCTCGACATGATAGTGCTCAACTCCCTGCGCGATGCAGGCGCCGGCTTCGGCACCGACACAAACAAGATTACGATACTCCGGCCCGATGGCATCCGCACGGAATATCCTCTGAAATCAAAAAAGGAGGTGGCGCGCGACATCTTGGACAACATAACGGGGAAATCTCCGTTAGTATAGTATGACACAAAAAGTTATACATATCTTACTCTTCTGCATTGCCGCCTTCTCGGTGTCGGCGCAGGAGTTGAATTGTCGCGTCGAGATAAACTCACAGGCAATCTCCGGCACAAACAAGTCGGTGTTCGAGACGCTGCAAAGCGCGGTTAACGATTACATGAACACCACCACCTTCACCAACACACAGTTTGCCGCAAACGAAAAAATCGACTGCCAGCTGTTCTTCACCATCAAGGAATATACCGACGGGGTGATGAAAGGCGACATCCAGGTGCAGTCGACCCGTCCGGTCTATAACAGCGCGTATACCACCACCCTGATTAATTTCAAGGACGGCAAGATTGATTTCGCCTATCAGGAAAACGAGCCGCTCGTCTTTTCGGTCAACAGCATGGAAAACCAGCTTACGGCTATCCTGAATTTCTATGCCTATCTTATCCTCGCCGTCGATTTCGACTCATTCTCGCCTCATGGCGGCGACCCTTATTACGAACGTCTCAAACAGATTGTGCAGCAGGCGCAGTCGTCGGGCGAGGTAGGATGGAAAGCCTTTGAGGACACCAAGAACCGCTCTGCCGTGCTTTCGGCCCTTACCGACCCGTCGACCACAGCCATACGCGACCTCATCTACCAATATCACCGCCGCGGCCTCGACGAGATGTCGCTTGCGCCCGACAAGGGCCGAAAGGCAATTCACGAGACCCTCCCTACTGTCGAGGCAATATACAAGGCGCAGCCCATGTCGGTGGCGCTGTCGATGTTCAAGGACGCCAAGATGGATGAACTCGTCAATATCTACTCCAAGGCTCCCCAGAGCGAGCGCGACGAGGCCTACAAGATTCTCCAAGGCGTGTATCCAACAGAAAACCAGCGTCTCGAGAAAATCCGCAAAGGCCAGGAAGATACGAATAACTGACACCTGACAGAATATAAGACAGAATATAGATATAGGCTTCCTACGCCTCCTATGCTTCCTACGCCTCCTAAAATCTCCCCAACTCCCAACTTCCCAACTTCCCAACTTCCACACTTCCCAACTCAAATGATAGAGCATCTGCATATATCGAATTACGCCCTCATTTCTGAAATAGATATCGACTTTCACCCCGGATTCAATATCATAACCGGTGAGACCGGTGCCGGCAAGTCGATAATGCTGGGCGCGCTCGGGATTCTGCTCGGCGCCAGGGCCGACACGAAAGTAATACGCGACGCTTCGGTAAAGTCTGTGATTGAGGCGCAGTTCCGCACCGACGGGTTCTACCGGCTTTCGGATATCCTTCTCGAGAACGATATTGATGTCATTCCCGGCGTGTGCATCCTGCGGCGCGAACTGTCGCCAAACGGCCGCACACGTGCATTTATCAACGACACTCCCGTCACGTTGGCGTTGCTCCGGCAAGTGGCCATGCAGTTGGTCGACATCCATTCGCAGCATCAGAACCTGCTGCTTGCCGAGGCCGATTATCAACTGTCGATTCTCGACTCGCTTGCCGCAAATACCGAATTGCGCGACGCCTATTCATCGAAATATCTCGCTTACCGTCATGCGGCCATGGCCTATGTCTCGGCTCGCAATACAGTGGAGAAGAACCGTGCCGACGCCGAATTTATCACATATCAGCTCGACCAGTTGCGCGAACTAAAACTCAAACCCGGCGAGCAGGCCGTGCTCGAGCAGGAGCGCGAGGTGCTTGCCAATGTCTCCGATATAAAGACACATCTTTCCGAGGCCGTGGGGCATCTCTCGGGACAGGCCGATGCGGTGGCTCACGTGGCCAATGCCGTTTCCGAACTGCGTCGCGTGGCCGCGATGCTTCCCGACGGCGAGAATCTTGTGGCACGTCTCGACAGCGCGCGCATTGAATTGTCCGACATAGCCGAGTCGCTGATCGATGCCGACGCGTCGTTGGGTGCCGATCCGGCGCGGCTCGATGCCGTCGACGCCCGTCTGTCGGCCATTTACTCTCTCGAAAAGAAACATCGGGTCGACACCTCCGACCAGCTTATCGCCATACGCGACTCGCTTGCCGCGCGTCTCGACACCATAGAAAATGCCGACTCCGACCTTGCCGACCTTCAAGCCAAGGCCAAGGCCGCCAAGCGCGAGGCCGTGAAGGCTGCCGAGGCGTTGACAGAATCGCGTCGCCGACAGGCCGAGCGCCTTGCCGGCGAATTGCGCGACCGCGCAGTGCCGCTGGGCATGAAGAACCTCGATTGCGAGATTCGCGTCACCCCGGTAAAACTCTCGTCGTCGGGAGCCGACGAAGTGGAATTCCTGTTCTCATTCAACAAGAACCAGCCTCTGATGCCGCTTGGCCAGACAGCCTCCGGCGGCGAAATCTCGCGTCTGATGCTTTCGGTGAAATCGCTCATAGCCGAGAAGATGCAACTCCCCACGGTGATTTTCGACGAAGTAGACACCGGCGTGTCGGGCGACGTGGCCGTGCGCATGGCCTCGCTCATGGACGCTATCGCCGCCCGTGCGCAAGTCATCGCCATCACCCATCTGCCGGCCGTGGCTGCGAAAGGGTCGGTGCATTTCAAGGTCTACAAGGAAGACGACGACACCTCCACCCATACCCACATCCGTCTGCTTTCGCCCGACGAGCGCGTGGGCGAACTCGCCCTCATGCTCCTGT
>CANRZQ010000286.1 GCA_947644475.1 uncultured Muribaculaceae bacterium | reverse complement strand
ATATGGAGAAGCGGTAGAGGTTGAACCACGGATGGCCAAGAACGAACATGCGGCGTTTAATATAGTCGCACACGCGGTCGATGAGGTCGATTTCAAGCAACGGCTCGCCGCCAATGAAGTCGAACACGACAGATTCAGTGTCGAATTCCCGCGAAGTCTGCGCAAGCAGGAAGTCGACGGCGGCCTTGGCCGTTTCCCACGACATGCGTTTGCCGGCCGTCTTGCCCGGCAGATAACAATATTTGCAGGCCAGCTGGCAATCCTTCGTCACAACAAAAGTGATATTTTTTGCCATGCCGAGTTTCGGCTCAATAATCATGTAGTTGCGTGCCGATTGTCAATTATAACTATATTTGCATGTACCGCTACATCCCATGCAACTGCCGCTGCAATCGTCGCAAGTGAGTCCGGTGAATGGGATTTGGAATGGATTGTCGGGAGTAGGCTCCGGGTCGGGAGTAGGGCCGGGTTCGGGTTCAGGTTCGGGTTCAGGATCGACGGGGTCTTCGATGATGTCTTCGTAATCGGGGTCAAGCATAATGTATTATTTGTTTAGAGGTGAGTATTTTAGCCGCCAAATGCAGCAAAGAGAAGTCGGGTCAAGCCTGTTGTGGCAAGGATTGATGTGAAGCGGTCGGAGTCGCGGTCGGATTTGTCGTTGGCTTTGTATTGCAGATAGTTGGCGAAGCGTACAAATTCCTTGCGGATGTCGACTGCATATTGTTTGAGATTGGCGATGCCCTTTGCCTCTTGCTCGGGTGTAAGTGTCGATGGGTAGTCACAGCGCAGGATTATAAAATCGTTGCTGAAAGAAGGGACAGATAAACTGTCGAAGACGCCATTGACACCATATTCGAGAGCCTGCATGAATTTGGGCAGACGCTGGTTGAGGAGCACGGGGTCGAATGTGCCGGGCTTGGTGATTTCAGGGATGTCGACGCCAAGATTGAGGCGGCATATCCATTGGCGTTTGTTGCTCGTCATATTTAAGATGTAATATGTGTATAGAGTGTCTTGGGCGCCACATATTTCATCGTAATATTCGGCTTCATATATCTTTTTTGCAGAGATAGGCGTCGGGAATCCCGCAAAAGTCAGGTTTACGTCCTTAGTGTGGGCACTGTTGGTATCGGTTATAAAAGAGGCCAAGGTGTTGTAGGAGAAAGGAATCGGACGTTCGGGCAGGTCGAAAACTTGGCGGATATCGGTATTCTCGGTGATGGTGTGAGCAGCCACGAGCCAACCGAAACGCTCGAGTTCGAAATACATCTTGCAGATTTTTTCCCGTGCCTGTTTTATGGCCGCTTTCGGGTTGGAGACAGCGTCGCCCGATAGGGTGAGGTTGTAGACGGGCTGTCCGCTTTCGAAGAAAATGCACTCGCGGTCGCACCACAGTCCTTCGGGGCTGTCGCCGGCGCGCATTGCAGCGAGCGCGAGGGGCATTGTGCGTTCGGGCAATGCGGGCTTCGGCTCGTATGTCGCGCTGCCGTCGGCAAATTTTTTAATCTTGCCGAAAGCCGGGTGGAGGTGTCCGGATACGGATATGCGACGGTTTACAGAGTCTATGAGCACGTTGAATTGCGCTCCGTCGTCGTCGACCGTCGTGATGCTGTCGAAACGGCCGGGGATTTCGAGGCCGTAGAGTACACGGATGTTATTGTCTTCTGCGGTGTCGTCTTGCGGCTCGTTTTGCAGTTTGTCGGCCTCGTTTGCCGAATCGAAAATGTAAGATATGGAATTCTTGATGGTGTCGACGGCGGCGTTCATTTCTGCCTCGGGCCATGCGTAGTGGAGGAAAGCCTCTTTTTTAGTGAGTTGCGCTATCAGGTCGGTGCGTTCCTGCTCGTTGAGGAGCATGTTGTCGTATACCGGACGGCTTGTTACGTTGGAAAGAATCTGTGAGAGGCGGTTTTTATTCCAAGGGTTGTGAAACCCGGAGAAGGGCAGGGAGATGTTGAAATTGACTTCAATTGGGGTCGAATTGCCTTCAATTCCGCAAATGGCATTTTTTATGGCCTGTTGGCACGCTCGGTTTACCCGGCGTGCGAGGTCGAATTTTTTCTTGCGGTATTTCGAGTCGAGGATGCTCGACGACAGGCTGTTGGCTTCGTCGAGTAATGCTCCGGGAGTGATGAACATGCCGCCTTCGCGGGTCTTTCCGGCAACAAAAGATTCGAACAGTTTACGGAACAGGTGGCCGAATTCATTGGTAAATACATTGTCGAACGCATCCTGGATTATTTCCTTGATGCCTTTATCCGACAGCTGGCGAAGCATTTCTTGCCGTATCTGCCTTTGGCGGTTGTCATATGCTCTTAATCCGAGTTCAAGCGTTTCTCCGATATTGCTATCGTGAAGGAACATCGCGTCGGGAAACATCGCTTTCATCGAAAGATACAGTGGTTGTAACTGTACTTTTCTGAGGCCGGTGTAGGGACAAGTTCCATATACAATTACAAAATCGGGGTTAAAGCCCGTGTTTTTTGAAAGTGTGGAATCGGAGAAAACCAACATATGGTTTTCGAATCCTGCTGCACGGCTGGTTTGTGGAGCGTCGATGTTCACGACGAGCACACGGCGATTGTCGCCGATGCGTTCGCTCTCGCGGAAACGGAGATAGGCGAGTTCGGGCGCGGTGATGCCCTCGGGGAGAGATGTTAATTTTGATTCCATTGCAAGAGGTTGTCTATTTCGGTTCGGCTACGATGCGGAATGTGATTGTGGGATTGGAAGGGTCGTTGGTGATGAGTGTGGCGCGGGCGTTGATGCCATTGGCCAGGGCTTCCGGGGTGGCGCGCACGCCGATGAGGGTGCTTTTGCCTTTCTTTACGGTGTCGTGCGTAACGCTTACGTCGAGGCCTGCGTCCTGGGTGTAGATGCGGCGTATTTTCAGCGGGTCCTTGCCGCGGTTGGTGAGGTGGATAGTGCCTTTGCCCTCGGCGTCGAGTATCACGCGGTCGGTGTCGAGCGCGGCCTCGGGGGCGTTCTTCATCTGGCCGGGTGTAAGGCGGGAGAAGTCTTCCTCGATTATGGCCACGACGGGCAGCACAATGCGGTCGGCAGCGGCAGGGTCGGGGATGATTGTCACGGAGTCGGTGACGATGCCCCACTGCGGGCATCGGTCGGCGCGGAAGTAGAAGTTGAACTGCACCTGCTCGCCCGGGGCGACACGGCGCGGCACCGTAGTCACTTCAAGATATTTAGGCAGCCCCTCAACGGTGGGCGAGATTGAGTCGTGGGCGCGGTTGTAGC
>CANRZQ010000285.1 GCA_947644475.1 uncultured Muribaculaceae bacterium | reverse complement strand
CAGGGCAAGCCTTTCGAGCCCTTCGGCGAGCACGGCGCGTGGCGTGCCAATGTTCATGCGCATGAATCCGGCGCCTTCATCACCGAACGAGACACCGTCGCTGAGGGCTATGCGGCCGCGGCATATCAACGTCTTCACCAGGTCGGGCTGATTCATCCCGAAGCGGCGGAAATCGAGCCAGAGAGCGAATGTGGAGTCGGGAAGACGCACTCCGGCCCGGTCGAGATGCTCCGCAAGATATTTTTTTGCAAAAAGTGCGTTTTCCTGCAAATATTCCAGCACCCGGTCGAGCCACACATCGCCGTGAGTATATGCAGCCTGTGTGGCCACCATGGCGGCAATCGGCGGCGCGTTAAACTCGCTTGCCGAAAGCCAGTTGAAAAACGGCTCGCGCAGACGCGCCGATTTCACCACAGTCCATGCGCTCACGATGCCCGGGATATTGAATGTCTTCGACGGCGCGCCGAGGGTGACGGTGATTTCCGCCGCGTCGTCCGATACCGACGCCGTAGGGATGTGTCTTACGCCTCCAAGCATAAGGTCGGCGTATATCTCATCGGATACAAGCACGATGCCGTGCTGACGGCACAGAGAGGCCACACGGCGCAACGCCGGCGCGCTCCACTGCACCCCCACCGGATTGTGAGGATTGCAAAGAAACATCATGGCCGGCTTCTCATGCCTTATCAGTTCCGACAGTCCGTCGAAATCCATGCGATAAGAGCCGTCGGCATCATGAATCAGGGGATTGGTGATAACCCTGCGCCCATTGCCCTCTATCACGCTGCGGAAAGAATGATAGACCGGAGGCTGTATTATCACCTTGTCGCCCGGACGGGTGAAGAAATTGATGCAAAGGCTGAGGCCCTTCTTCAAGCCGGGCAGAAAAGTAATCTCGCCCGGGTCTACGTTCCAGCCGTGCCTCCTGCCGAGCCACGCCGAAATGCTTTGCCAGAAATCATCGGGCACGGTGGTGTAGCCGAGCACACGCTGGTCGAGGCGGCTGCGCAAGGCTTCAAGAATACATGGCGAGGCCTCGAAATCCATGTCGGCAATCCAGAACGGCAGCAAATCGCCGCGCCCGAATTTCTCGACCATACCTTCTATTTTTGTCGCATCTGTATGATGACGGTCAACTACATTGTCAAAATTAAAACTATCAGTAACCAAGGTTATAAGATTTTAAATTATCAAACTCGGAGTACAAAGCACAAAGATAGTCAGAAAAAAGCAATCCGACAAAAAAAGCCGCGTATCGCTTGTCGGGATACGCGGCTTATATAGATTTTACAGTTTTTTAAAGTGCCACCTTGACGGCTTTTTCGCCGCAACGCACGATATAAATACCGGCAGGCAGGGATACAGAATCGCCTCCGTCGGCCAATGCTGCCACTTTCACGCCTGCACAGTCGTAGACATCAGCGCCAAGGGCAGATTCCACCGTGAGCACGCCGCCGGCTACCGACACGTTGAAACTTTCGCCACCTTCAATGTCGGCCACACCCGCGCCTGCAATAGGCCGGATATCCTTGAACTTGGCACCCCAGGCTGCTGTGTAGGCATCGACTGATTCGGCCGGAACATACAGCACACAATCGGCCGGAACTTCATAGAAAGCCTCTTCTGCACCGGTTACGCTTTCATCGAGAGCATCACACACCGGAGGCACAGGATTGAGGGATGTGACGGTCTTCAAAGCCGAGCACTGAGCAAAAACATAAAGACCTATAAAAGACACACTCTTGCCGATAGTCACGGATGTGAGCCCGCGGTTGCCCTGGAACGCGCCATCCTCAATCACAGTCACCTCATCAGGAACGACAATCTCATCTACAAGATTCATGCCATACTGCTTGCCGTAGACAAAGGCTCCGTTGAAAGCATAGGCCTCAATCTTTGTGAGGGTGGAGGGCAGATTGATTTTCTCAAGTTTGGTGCAATAAGTAACAACATGGTCGGGCATCACCGTCATTCCTTCCGGAAACTCGACAGATGTTAGCTGTTTGCAATTCTGGAACGTCTGTCCTCCGATATGCTCGACAGTGGAAGGAATAACTATGCTTTTCAGACGCGTGCCCATAAAGGCCGCGTTGCCAATCGACTTGATGCGGGCCGGAATATCGAAGGAATCAAGATAAAAGAGGCCGCAAAACGCATAGTCGCCGATAGCAGTAACCGACTCGGGCAACGAATAGCCAGTATACTTATGTTCGGGAGGGAACGAACAGAGAGTGGTCATGTCCTTTGTATACACAATGCCGTCGACAGATACATAAGTTTCATTACCCTCGGCAACTTCCACATCGGCAACATAACTGTTGAACAAAGCAGATCCATCGATATGGGTGATAGACGCCGGATACACCACCTTCGGGCAACGGGCATAGTAGAAAGCCATCTCGCCAATCGCAGAAACAGTGTAGGTGATTCCGGTAGAAGGGTCGGTAGCCGTTGAAGGCACCGTCACCACATCACCCTGGTAGCCTTCGTTTACAGGAAGAAGAGACACACAAGTCGGATCGTCATCATTGACAACGAAAAAGAAACCGTCGGAAGTCTTGAACGTGATACGGTCCGTTTCGTCCTGCGCGTAACCACAAGTTCCGCTCAGCAAAGCGCCCGACACAATAACAGAAAGTAAAGATTTATTCATATTATAAAGTAATTTGATAACCGCGACAAAGATACCGCAAAATAATTGATAAAAAAAATAATATCAAAAAATTAAATAGCCGAACGCAGAAACAAAACCATCCGGCAGCACGATATAACAATGCTTATGCCCATATTGTAGGGACGCACGGCTCGTGCGTCCGCAGATGAACAATTAATTACAAAGAATCTATCAGGATTATTCCCGGACGCACGGGCCGTGCGTCCCTACACTGTGGAGGGATGGGAGGGGAGGAGGAGGGGCATAAAAAAAGGAAGCCGGCCGAATCGATTGATTCAGCCGGCTTCCGAAGGGTGGCGGTGACCTACTCTCCCACTTTCGCAGTACCATCGGCGCTGTGAGGTTTAACTTCTCTGTTCGGAATGGGAAGAGGTGGAGCCCTCATGCTATCGCCGCCTTAGTTTCTCTTTCACCGGAATGTCTCCGGCGTGATGGGGGAAAAAGAGCGGATTGGAAAGCGGACACTCAACTTTATTCTGAGCAGACCTTTTCAGTTTCACAAGCCGGAGGCTTGTGTTCCTACTGCATCGCGTTGTTTCTTTCTAAGAAAGGGTTCGGGTGATTAGTATCGCTCGGCTATGACG